>JANMSG010000816.1:0-4903 GCA_031389065.1 Acidobacteriota bacterium
GGAAAGCTACGAGCGCTACGCCAGAGCGCGAGAATTGTTTACTGGTTTCGACGCCGCCTAGACTTGGAGCAATGATCGGCAATTGCACTTTGCTCATAAAAGCTTCGGCTTTTGCTACATCGCCTTTCAACTCGAAGCTCAAGACGCCGCCGAAACCTGTAAACAATTCTCGCGCTCTGGCGTAGCGCTCGTAGCTTTCCAGTCCGGCATAGTTTACTTTCTCAACCGCCGGGTGAGTCTCTAAAAATTGCGCCAGTTGCAAAGCGTTTTCGTTATTTTTTGCAACTCTGAGAGCCAATGTCTTCATACCGCGATGCAACAGGAAAGCGGCGTGCGGGTCTAGTGAACCGCCCAGATGGTCGAGCTTATGCTTGATGCGCTCAATCAAATCGGCGCGACCGATGGCTGCGCCCGCGACAATGTCTGTATGCCCGTTGAGGTATTTCGAGGCGCTGTGCAGTGAAATATCGAATCCCCATTCTATGGGGCGAAAGTTCACAGGGCTTGCGAAAGTATTATCAATCATCGAGATGAGGTTATGTTCTTTGGCAAATGCCGGAACCGCTTTGAGGTCTGCGACTTGAAGCAACGGATTGGTCATCGCTTCGACATAAATCGCTTTCGTGTTTGGGCGAATCTGTTCTTTCCAACTCGTCGCGTCATCGCTGTTGATGAAAGTATAAGACAACCCGAAATCTTTAAAATCCTTGGTCACCAAATCATGCGTGCCGCCATACAAACAGTCTTGCACAAGCAAGTGGTCGCCCGCCGATAAGACTGCCAACATGGCTGTCGAAATTGCCGCCATACCGCTTGCCGTGACAATCGCCGCTTCGGCGTTTTCGAGCGCCGCCAGCTTTTCATGCAGCGCGAAGTGATTCGGCGTGTTATTCAAGCGAATATATCTGACATCGTGGTAACTTGCCTCGCCCGCATATTCAAACGTCGAGGATTGAAAAACCGGCAATACGACTGCGCCTTTGATGCGCGGCGAAGGCTCGCCCGCGTGAATCAGTTTCGTCTCAATGCTTTTGTATTCTTTAGTCATAAAAACTCTCTTTTTTCCTTGATGATATTCTCTGAATGCCTGACACAGTGTTACTCCAGACAACTGATAATAGACCAACAAATAGTTGCTGGCATAGAGCGTCAGCGCAATTTTATTTTCACAGGTGTTGAAAAGAAGAGTCGTTTACGCGTGCATTACTCGCGCAAGAGGTTGGCTGAAAAGAGCGTCTGTCCGCCAAGTGAAGTGTAGAAACTATAGACGGCTAGGGCAATAAGAATAGGGACAATAATGAATGTGGTTTGCGCGTGCCACGCCGACAGGTCTGGCGTCAGCGCGAAATGAAAGGTCAGATCAAAAAAGAACTGAGAGGCAATGGTTGTCAGCAAGCCAAAGCGCACCACCGCCACGACGAGCACCGTTGCAATTACCACTAGTCCCATCACCACCGGCAGCGCAAGCGATTGGGCAAACGCCAGGAGTTCTACGGTGATAATGAGTAACCACAACACGGTGGCAGCAAGCCACTGGCGGCGGAAAAGGACATAAAACAGCAGCAGCAGCAAGAGAAAGCCCAAACCAGTAAGCAGCCACAAGACTACGCTGGTGCCCAAAAGCGTCGAGAGCACTGCTCGTGTTCCTAGAAGCGAGGGAGGCTCTATGCCTGTAGCGGGGAAACCTGTCTTGCTCATTCCGCCTGTGAAAAAATTCATCGAATAAATCGCCAGCGTGTGAGTGAACCCCAGCAGGCTGCCAATCAACACATCGCGCCCAACCATAGGGTCGCGGAAATCCCCCGCCAGCAGTCTGCTCCAGGAGATAATTAGCCTGGGCCAGCGACGGCGCACGGAGGGTTCCAGAGCCATGTACAAAATCCATAAAAAGGCGGACGCAAACAGGCTCCAGCCGACTGCCTTGTACATCACGGTAAGCTCGCCGCCGAGCGTTGGCACATGGTCTGCGCCAATTGCTTCGCCGACCAGTGTCACCAGAAAAATGAAGATTGCCAGCTTGAACGAGCCTTTGCGGTCGCCGCGACCCACGCGCAGGTTGTGCCGCGCCAGCAAGACGCCGGCAATCAGCGCGATGAAAAAAATGGTCGCGAGAATAAAGCCTGCCGCCAGGCGACGTGGCGTTGGCGACTGGTCTACTTGCCGAACAGGTGCATCCCAGGGCGCGACCACCTGAAAATAGACAACCTGCCCCTGCTGCGTCGCCGCTTCAATGCGTATGGGAATATCCGGGTGGTCTGCGTAAACGCCTTGCCAGGCGGCACGCGTGTCGGCATAAACCGGCGGCAACCATTCGGAAGCAATCGGCGTGAAGGCAGTCATATTCAACCCCGCTTCCGCAAACAACCCCCTCCAATCCGGCTCAACTTTCACTTGCTGCGCTTCTTCGACCTGTTGAGGAACAACCTGGAGTTCGACCAGTCGCCCGCGTGTGTCCAGAATCACATTCGCCATACCGGAGAATTCAAGCGGCGGGTCAGTCAGCGACACAATTGTAGAGGCGTTGGCTTCCAAAGGGCGCGGACTCTGACGATACCAGAAGTAGTAACAGAGCGGTTGCCCGGTCTCTATACGCTGCCAGCTCTGAGGCGCTTCGCCGTGCTCTCTGGCGTAGCGCAGATAGCTATGGTCTTCGTTGAAGCCGTAATCCATATCAGCCGGAGGAGTCGTGTGAGCAAAACGTTTCAAGATCGTGTTGGCGCGCTCTGCGAGCACTTCAGGGGATTTTTCGAGAGGCAAAACATTAGGCATCGTGATTCTGCTCGCCAGATAGAGGATGGAGGCTAAACCTATGAAAAATGCTGTGAGACAGGCAATAGCGATACGGGAACGCAGAGCGCCTTCTTTCGGGGCTGCGGCGACCATCTCCGGTGATGGTGTTTCTCCTGCCGCAATCGCTGCCGCCAGCGGATCGCCGCCTGGGAGCGCCGCCGCTACTTGCGTTACAGACGACGGGCGGTTGTGCGGGTCGCGTTCCAGACAGCGCAAAATCACTCGCTCAACCAGCGGATCAACCTCTTTGACATACTCGGATATGCTTGGCGGATCGCTCGTCTCGTGCAGCCGCTTTAACTCATCGAGGGTTGCCGCCTTGAACACCTTTTTGCCGGTGAAGAGTTCGTAAAGCAACAGCCCTAAACTGTAAATGTCGCTTTTGACAGAGACCTCTTTCCCTGCAAGTTGTTCGGGAGCCATATAGGCAGGCGTCCCTTCGCGCACCTCCGCGCCTTCGAACTCTTCGGCTAGTCCCGCCAGTCCAAAGTCTGTAATCTTCGCCCTGCCGCGCCCGTCTATCATTATATTTGCAGGTTTGAGGTCGCGGTGCAGCACGCCTTCCTGATGCGCCGCCGCAAGCCCTCCACAAAGTTGACTGGCAATCTCTATAGCTTTGTCCGCAGGTAATCGCCCAATGCGCCGCAGGAGTGTGGCGAGGTCTTCGCCGTCAATGTACTCCATCGAAAGAAAGCTCTGCCCTTGGGCTTCGCCAATGTCATAAACGCGGCAGACGTTGGGGTGTGAAATTTGTCTGGCAACGCGGACTTCACGATGAAAGCGTTCCAGCATAGCCTTCTCTTGCGAGAGCTTTTCCGGCAGAAATTTCAGCGCCACTGCCTGACCGAGCCTGAGGTCGTCGGCGCGATAGACTTCGCCCATGCCGCCCATGCCAAGCAACCCAACAATGCGGTAGCGACTGGCAAGAACCGTGCCTGGGATGAAGCGCGTGCCCTCTGGCATAGCTTTTTCTTTGACCAGCAGTTTAGCGGCACCTTGCAGTAAGGTGGGGATAAACCTTCCGGTCGGTTGCTGATTGGCAAGGAGCGATTCGACCTCTTTGCGCAAAGCGAGGTCATCACCACATTCGCGGTCAAGGTAGGCGGCGCGCTCTTGCTCATCGTGCTCAAGCGCCGATGCGAACAACGATTCGATCTTTTTCCATCTGTCCTGATTCATAGCTCAATGTTTTCCGGTTCGCGTCTTTCCTGCTTTCGCTCAGGCGCGTTTTAATTCCCTGTGCAGCCAGGCTTCCGCCAGGCGCAGGTGCCGTTTGACAGTCGCCAGAGATACGGACTCGACTTCGGCGATCTCTTCAAGAGTGAGTCCGCCGAAATAGCGCAATTCAACAAGGCGGCTTTTGAGCGCATCAACCGTCGTCAGGTTTGAGAGCGCATCGTCGAGCGCCACCAGATCACCGGCGCGCTCAGGTGAAAACACCACAGCCTCTTGCAAAGGAATATCCTGATTGCCAGCGCCACGTTTGTCGGCTTGATGTTTACGCGCGTGGTCTATGAGAATCTGGCGCATCAGTCGCGCGGCAACACCATAAAAGTGGGCGCGCGATTGCCACGCCAGGTCTGTGTAGCCGACCATCTTCATATAGGCTTCGTGGACAAGCGCCGTGCCTTGCAGCGTGTGATTCTGTCTTTCGCCGCGCAGATAATGATTTGCCAGCTTTCGGAGTTCGTTATAGACGAGCGGCATCAATCGTTCCAGCGCCGCTTGATCTCCGTTGCGCCAATCCTGGAGGAGTTGTGTGACCTCTTGAGGCGATGATGTGACCATGGGTATAGCCTGCGGATTCTGCAAATTTGACTTTGACTCCCGCAGAGCATACCGACTCGTATTTCTCAAGTCAACAACATCGCCGCGCCGCAAACTCCACCCGCCGCGTATGAAACGCACCAGCGCGCTTGTCAGGTGATGGAGCTTGCTGCTTTCTAAACCCATACCGATTTCCCGGAAAATCAAATAAATTGAACGCAAAATTGACGGAAAGAACCCCCCTCCGGGCCGCTGGGCAGGCAAACCGCAACTCTCGCTTCTATGCCTGAGACTCCCATGTTAGAAGAGGGAAGGATGTTCTATCATCAAACGCTCGAAACGGGTG
>JANMSG010000847.1:0-4407 GCA_031389065.1 Acidobacteriota bacterium
GCCCTTCGGATGCGGGTTGATTGGCGACTTTAATATCGGCTTCCGATTTCATCAAACCGACGGACATCAACATCGCGATACTTACTATCGAAATGGAAAGAACAAACAGCGATGCAACACGCGAGCTTAAAAAACGCATAAGTTACTCTCCTAGATGGAAGATTTGATAAAGCTTGTGCGAAACAATGTAGCGCCTGAGTGTTTCGCCGATGTTTCAACCGTCTTAACAAAATTTTAAGTAAAACGCTTCTCACCGCTTTATGCCCAGGGTCTATCTGGTAAAGGTGCAACTGCCAGAAAATCTGTAACGAAGCGTTCTGCATAGCCGTTGAGCAAATTTTCTACGCGCTGCGGGTCAGGCGACGCGACAATCAATCCGGCGTGATGTTTCTTGTCCATTCGCCAGACGATTTCAGGATCGTTATATGCAGAGGTGTCAGGATGCTCTTGTTTGGCAAGCGAAATCAATATGCCCGAATAATCGTCGCGGTGTGCGGGCAACACATACTTTTTCTCATCCAGTCCGATTTCGACTTTCGCCCATTCAGCCCAGAGATTGATGCCTGTGGCGGCTTCGACGACTTCGGCAATGTTTGCGCCGCCGACGCGTGCGGCGGTCTCTAAAAAGTAGAATCGTCCGTCCTCGCGACCTCTGATGAATTCCGCGTGAGTTACGCCGCGCACCAACCCCAAGGCTGCAATCAATTCTTTGTTGATTTTGTAAAGCGCCTGCGCTTCTTCGCTGTCAGGCGGCAGGTTGCGCGTGATAAAGACGCCGCCATCGTGTGCCGTGTTCATCGGCGGCGCGCCATATTTATGCGGCACCGCAAAAACGATTTCATTTTCAGAGACGATTGAATCAACGTGATAGACATCGCCCGGAATGAAGTGTTCAAGCACATAGAAAGATCCCTTGTCGCCTAATGAATCGAGTATCGGCCACAATTCGTCCGCCGTGTAAACTTTCTTGATGCCGATGGCGGAAGCTTCCGAACGCGGTTTCAACACCCAGGGCGGCGGCACGCGCTCCATATATTCTTTCATCGCGTCGTAGTTGAGCGCGTGAACGAAGTCCGGCACCAGTATGCCAGCGCTTTGCGCTTTCACACGCATTGCCAGTTTGTCGCGAAAATACCGCGCCGTCGTGTCGCCCATTCCAGGCACGCGCAGGTGTTCGCGCAAGGCTGCGCCGGTCTCGATTTCAAAATCATCGAGCGCCACGATGCGATCAATCTTCAAAGTGCGTGCCAGATAGCTGACCCCTTTGATAATGTCGTCGCGCAAATAATCGTTCGGCATATAAAAAACGTCGTCCAAAGATTCGCGCGGCCAATTGGCGTTTTCGAGCGATTGCACGGTGACGAGAAAGATACGACATCCTTGCCGTTTACACTCGCGCATGAACTCTTGACCTTTTTCATAACTGGTAAGGCAGAGCACGGTGATTGGGCATTGTTGTGACATGAATCCACTCCTTCAAAATTATTTCTTGCGGTTTTGAAATGCTGTTTTGAATCTCACATGAAGCGTGGGAATTATACAAGCAGGCGTTCCTTTGCGCGATAGCCGCAGAGGCGAAACATAAAAATTCAACGATAATTTTAACTGGTCAAATCTTTTCCCGATTTTTTGAGAATCCTTGAATTGATTTTCATGCCGGATTGAATAAAAAAGAGTCGAAGTAGAACATGTCGCAGTTCACTTTTGGGATTTATCTTTTCGCAAACGAACATTTTTTCCCTATTAGTTTTCTGTGCCGTAAGATAATTCCCTCTTTTGCAGCAGTTTTTTATTTTATTTCGATTGGCACACCAATTGATCACTCGTTAGTGCGGCCGGAGATTGACCGTCTCAAGCTGTAAATGAAATCAATCTTTTGAGAGGCTTATGAAAACACTCTGGCAAGACTTGCCATACGCAGTCCGAATCTTGTTAAAGAAACCCGGCTTCACCTTTGTAGCCATCCTCACGCTTGCATTAGGCATCGGCGCAAACACGGCAATTTTCAGCGTCGTCAATGCGCTGCTGTTGAAACCTCTGCCGTTTGCCGATGCCAATCAATTGCTCGTCATTCAGCAAACGAGAATCGGTGAAAAGGAGAATGACAGAGGTGTATCTTATCTCAACTTCATGGACTGGCAGGCGCAGAATCAGTCTTTCGAGAGTATGGCAATTGTCGGCACAGATGAAGCTACTTTGATAAATGAAGGCGAGCCTCTGCGTGTTCACAGCGCGATTGTTTCCGCTGATTTTTTCCAGACGCTGAAAATTCAGCCGATGCTTGGCAAGGTATTCCGAGCAGAAGACGATCAACCAGGGACAAACGGCGGATTTGATAGTTTGATGCTTACCTACAGTTGTTGGAAAAATCGTTTCGCAGGTGATGCAAAAATCGTCGGTCGCACAATCAAACTCGATGACAGACCATTTACCATTATAGGCGTAACGCCACCTGACCTGTTTCCTTTAGAACAGGAACCCGTTGATTTCTGGACGACTGTGGCAGTCAATGGCGCAGTAAATCAGAAAGATTCAGCCAATGCCAGTCG
Source organism: Acidobacteriota bacterium (assembly GCA_031389065.1). Classification (GTDB taxonomy): domain Bacteria; phylum Acidobacteriota; class Blastocatellia; order UBA7656; family UBA7656; genus JACQDB01. The sequence continues at coordinate 2,550 of JANMSG010000847.1, forward strand.
CGGTTTCCCAACTTACCTGGGGGTCATTGCGCGGCTCAAGCCTAACGTCACTGCCGCCCAAGCCAGAGAAGAAATGGAGATCATCAATCATGCTTTGCAGGAAAAGTATCCTGCATCGAATGCCAAAATCGGCGTGCGTTTGACAGGATTGCGCGAATTGGTGATTGGCGATGTGGGTTCGATGTTGTGGCTGCTGTTTGGAATCGTTGGCACGGTATTGTTAATTGCCTGTGTAAACGTGGCAAATATCCTGCTGGCGCGCGCTGCTGCCAGACAACGCGAAATCGCCATTCGCACCGCGCTGGGAGCCAGTCGCTGGCACATTATTCGGCAACTGCTCACGGAAAGTTTACTGCTTGGTCTCGGTGGCGGCTTGTTTGGATTATTATTTTCGATGTGGTGTGTAGATGGTCTGGTCGCTTTGCTGCCTGCCGACGTGCCGCATATCACAGGCTTGACCCCTGATTGGCGGGTGTTGTTTTTTACTTTTGGCTTGACGCTATTGACGGGCGTTTTTTGCGGAATGATTCCGGCGCTCACCGCTACACGCATAGATGTTTCAGAAGCTGTGAAAGAAGGCGGTCGCGCTTCTTCAGGCGGTGCGACAAGCGGCAGATTGCGTAATACCTTGGTCATTGCCGAAGTCGCTTTGGCCTTGCCGTTGCTGATTGCCGCAGGGCTGTTGTTGAAAAGTCTCGTGCAATTGCAAGGGGTCAATCCGGGATTTGAAACTGGCAGCATTCTGACGATGCAGATGTCGCTTTCCGGTGAGCGTTATAGGGGTGCAGACTTCAAGCCTGAGCGCATCAACGCGTTCTTGAATCAATTGACAGAGCGTCTCAAACAATTGCCGGGTGTAGGCGATGTAAGTTACGCGCAATGTGTACCGCTAACCTCTGTTGAAAACAACACCAACTTTAATATCGTTGAGCGCCCCTATCCGCAAGGGCAACAGCCAACCGCGCAATTGCGATTCATTGGCCTCGATTACTTCAAAACGCTCAACATACCACAAGTTGACGGACGCGATTTTATTGACCGCGACAAGCCGGATGCGCCACCCGTAGTCATCATCAATGCAGCCTTTGCGCGTCAGTATTTCGGCGATGAAAATCCGCTTGGCAAAAAACTCAAGCTCGGTTGGGGAGGTGACGAAGCAAAAGAGATTGTTGGCGTCGTTGGTAATGTGCGACACCGTGCCCTCAGCGACCAATCAAGACCTGAAATGTATGTGCCACAGGCGCAGTTTCCCAATGCGGGAATTACCTTGTTAGTGCGTAGCCATCTGCAACCGGAGAGCCTCATTGCGCCGGTCAAAAAAGAGATTTACGCGCTAGACCCTCAATTGCCGCTGACAGAGATTAAAACGCTGGAGCAATACAGAGCAGACACCTTGGCATTACCGCGCTTCATTACCTTGCTGCTGACTGGATTCGCAAGTCTGGCGCTGGCACTGACAATCATAGGTTTATATAGCGTGGTCTCCTATTCGGTTTCTCAGAGAACGCGCGAAATCGGCATACGTATGGCGATGGGCGCGCAAAGGAGTGACGTACTGAAACTGGTCATCAAGCAAGGCATGATTTTGACCTCTATCGGCGTAGCTTTCGGCCTGAGCGCGGCTTATGCTTTAACGCGCTTGATGAAGAGCCTGCTTTATGAAGTGAGCGCCACAGATATATTGACTTTTGTTGTGATTGCTCTGCTATTTATGATCGTCGCTTTGTTTGCCTGTTTTGTGCCTGCGCGAAAAGCGACAAAAGTTGACCCGATGATTGCCCTGCGTTACGAATGACAACGATTGATTTGCAACGTTCATTTATTGCGACCCAAGTTTTTCTGCCCTGAAGAACCTAAA
>JANMSG010000857.1:0-2421 GCA_031389065.1 Acidobacteriota bacterium
GCTTCGCCGCGAGATGCAGATTATTTTTCAAGACCCATATGGCTCGCTTAATCCGCGTATGACGGTTGGCAGTATGCTCGAAGAACCTTTGCTCGTTCACGGCATTGAAGCAGATTTGATGAACACCGATAGCCTAACCGATTCTGCCAAAACGAACAATTCATTGAATACCTCATCGAAAAGGCAGAGAGCGAAGGAGCAAGTCGCGGATCTTTTGCAACTCGTAGGACTCAGACCCGAACACGCCAATCGTTACCCGCATGAATTTTCCGGCGGGCAACGCCAACGCATAGGCATCGCTCGCGCCCTCACGCTCAAACCGAAGTTCATTGTTTGCGATGAAGCGGTTTCCGCGCTCGACGTTTCCATTCAAGCGCAGATCTTGAATCTTTTGCGCGAAATTCAACAGAACTTTAACCTGACATACCTTTTCATAGCCCATGACCTCGCCGTTGTGAAACATATTTCTGACCGTGTTGCGGTGATGTATTTAGGCGAGATCGTCGAAGAAGCTGACACCGAAGAAATTTTTTCGCGCCCGCTGCATCCCTACACGCAGGCGCTGCTTGCGGCGATTCCGATTGCCAAGCCTCAGGCGAAGCGCCAACACGCGAAACTCGAAGGCGACGTTCCAACGCCGATCAATCCACCCGTCGGTTGCCGCTTTCACACGCGCTGCCCGATAGCCATTGACGAATGCAAACTTGAGAAACCGCCGTTGATTGAGATTCGTAAAGGACATCGCGTTGCTTGCATTCGCACAGACGTTTCGGCTGAAAGAATAGTTTGAGCTGAAAAAGCTATTATCCCTTTATACTTCAAATAAGTCTTTTATCCTATTCCTCGGTAGTGTCCTAATCTGAAGGTGCTGTTTAATAGCCCGCGAAGCGGGCGTAAGCATAAAGCCACGGGTGTCAGCCCGTGGGCAGATGCCCGACACATTAGCGAGCCCGCGAAGCGGGTGATAGACGTGATTCATCCCATCTATCACCCGCTTCGCGGGCTAGGAGGTGAGGAGGCTCACAATACCCAGCCCTTTCGGGCTGGGCTTTATGCTTTCACCCGCTTCGCGGGTTCTCATAAAACATCACAACTTTAGGACACTACTTATTCCTCCTCTAGTATTGGGGCAAGCTTGCAAACAGTAAATTACTTATTGACAAGTATTTTACTTATTGACAAGTAAAATACTTGTGCTACTATCACAAAACCATAGATTTTTAGGAGGAATTACGATGCGAAATATTAGAATTTCTGATGAGGTTTGGGACGCAATTGCTAAGGAGGGGAAATTTAGGGAAACCGAGGATGATGTACTCAGACGGGTTTTCAAAATTCCAAAGAGAACCAAACAAGGTAAAACCTCTAGACAGCGACTAGCTACTCGACCAATGAGCGAACAGATTATCGGAGGAAAGCTAGTTGTCCTTTTCAAAGATGATCACACTTCTAAAAACTGGCCGCTTCCCCAACAGGATGATAAACAGGAAATTCGACGTATACGTGATGAGGCGGTTCAGTTTGCGCTCGATAATGGAGCGTCGATAGGACAAGCGAATGCTGTGAAGAAGAAGCTTACAGATGAGGGCTACTACGTGCGATAAAGTCGCCCTTCACATAGATATGAGCCAAAGCTCCCGTTATTTTTTATTTTCTGCCAATTGCGCTTCGAGGTTGGCGCGATCAAGGTCTGCCATCACTTCGGTAATGTCTATTTCTGAATCGGACATCGCTTTTTGCAGGAGTTTTTCGGCTTGCTCTTTCTTTGCCAGGGCGCTGGTCAGGTCTATGTCTTCCGGACGATTCGCTCTGTCCGCAAGCACAGTGACCTGTTCGGGGCTGACTTCAACAAAGCCGTCACTGATTACCATTACGCCTTTCTCGTCGCCGATGTGATAGGTGAGCAAGCCTGCGGGTTTGAGTTTTGACACAAGCTCCGTGTGACCGGGCAAGATGCCAAGCTCGCCATCAAGACCCGGCACCTCTACGCGATCAACCTTGGCTTCAAAAACTTTGCGCTCTGGCGTTACGACTGTAAGAGTTATCATTAGGTTTCCAGACTCCCTGTGCTACACGACTCCTCAATGCCTTTCGGCTTTCAGGCTTTGAGAAGGTCAGATGATGGTTACTAACATCTGACCTTCGCATTTCGAGTGGTAAACAGCTAAGCAAAAGCTTTTGGGTATCGCAATAAAGGTAAACTCGCGGCACTCTATTGGTTTTGCCTTTTGCCTACTGTTGTATCGTCTTCGCTTTTGCAACCGCTTCATCAATATTGCCGACAAGGTAGAAAGCTTGTTCAGGCAGGTCGTCATGCTGACCTGCGATGATTTCTTTGAAACCGCGAATGGTCTCTTCGATGGTAACGAATTTGCCCGGAATGCCGGTAAATTGATGTGCAACGAAGAACGGCTGCGAGAG
>JANMSG010000858.1:0-1856 GCA_031389065.1 Acidobacteriota bacterium
ACGACGTTTGATGATCAGGCGCTGCGTAACCCGCTACAAGGATTCCTCAATTATGTTGCGCAAGAGATGAAGTGGGACAATTTGAGCGAAGAGGCGAGCAATGCCATTTTTGTGGCGGTTGGTGATCTTGAAGGCGACAGGAGCGAGCAACCGCCGCTGTTTTCTTATGACGGGCTTGGTCGTCTAACAGAGATGTATTCAATGGTTAGGGCCCTCGATCTCAATGACCTGTTCCTAAAGTTGGATGAGGCGGAAGCTGCCGAAATCAACGGCGATCAGCAAGGTAAAGCAAAGGCGCTAAAAGCCTATCAAAAAGCCGTGAAGGCGCAAATCGGTCACGCTTTCACTCGCAACAATGCCAATATTTTGATTATGCTCTCAAAGACGCTGTGACACAGAGCATAACGAACCTTAAAAGAAACGTGGAATCAAAGCCGGGACGCGGCGCGCGAACTCATCAAATCGTGCGCCGAACTCGGCTTTCAACAAACGCTCTTCGCTGCGATAGCGAATCATCGTGCCGAACCAGTAAAGCGCCAGCGCCAACAACAGAATGAACCAGTAACTGACAGCTAATCCCGTCGCTAGAATCATTCCGAGTAGCGCCGTATAAATCGGATGGCGCACCAGGCGGTAAGGTCCAAAGGTTATCAGTTCATGCTCTTCCAAGACGCGCGCCGTCAAACTCCATTGCCTGCCCAACGCGCGTACCGCCGCATAGCCCAGCCAGGCTGAAAAGATTGCGGATAAAACGGCAAGCAAAGCGACAGCGAGTTCTGTCACCTTGTTGGTTTCAATGATGGGTGTGAGGTAGGAACGATGCACGAAGGAGACAAGTGCAATACCTGACAGTTGCAGCACCAGACCAAAGAGAGAAGCGCGGTCACGTCTCCTGTGAGACACAGAAGATTTCAAAGCTCTATAGACGAGCGCGCCACCAAATGCCATCCAACAGCAGAGCACAACGACGACAACCAGGGTTGGCAAAATATTAAAGCGTATACTCATCAGTTTGAATTATATAGAATATCAGAAGAGATTTGGGGGGATGTTCTGAGTTCAAGCTTCCGATTGCTGACAGACGCAGGAGGCAACATCAAGATTGAATGCAAAAGCGTGCTTCTTTTTCTGCAAGGCTCGCGCTTGAAGGTTTGAAACAAGCGCAGTAAGCAGCATACATTTGTCATAATCAGAAGGCACTGAGTGCTTACGAACCTGGCTTCGCCCTTAACAAAATCAGTAAGATAGACGAATCTAATAACTGGCACGATTCTCGCTCTATGAGCCTTCGGGGAAACCTCCCCAAATGCTTTTCGCGGAGAAGAAACATCTTGGCTTCAAACATTTTAATCAAGCCGCGCCTGCAAGCCTGGCAAATCGCTGTCAGTCTCTGTGTATGCGCATATCTGGCGATCGGCGCGGCGACCCACACGCTTCGCGTTTATCACTACTTCATGTTGTTGGCGATTCCTGCGGCACTGCTTTCGGCAGAGCGCGGCAGACGTTTCTTCATTGACTGGATGCCGCTGTTTGCCTTTTGGCTCGGCTATGACAGATTGCGTCTTGTGCAACCCTATTTACTTTCTCACGTAGCCGTTGATGTGCCTTTCAGGATGGAGCGCTGGCTATTTGGCTGGTTATTTGCGGGTGAAGCGCCTCCGCACGCCTTGCGCATCTGGCTCGCCTCACAGGTAGGAGAATTTTTCGGCGCCGCGATTTCACTCCTGGCGCAGTTGGTTTACCTTTCGCATATCTTCATTTTTCCCGCATTGCTGATTGTCTGGTGGACAAAGAGCATGTGGTTCAACAGCGACCGTGAAAACTTCACGCGCTATGTCAAAGCCTTCACCGTGCTC
>JANMSG010000211.1:0-7104 GCA_031389065.1 Acidobacteriota bacterium
AAAGTTCCTGCGGCGCTTGCGGTTTCAACGATATCTTTTAACGGCTCAACCGTAGGTTGCTTTGTCGGAGGTTGTTGCTCCTGCGCGATGGCTGTAGCCAATGCGATTGCCGACACTATCGTTACAACGTAAAAGAAAAGGAAAATTTTAGCTTTCATGTCACGACTCCTACTTTGTAATTATTTACCAAATGAATGGTCTGGATTTGTAAAGGCAAAAGTGATTTCAAGCTCGGTTGGCTTCTATTTGCACATCCTTAAAACCTCTACCGCAATGATAAAGAGCAATAGCCGTGCCTTTTTCTATGGGTTGATTTTTGCTCAAAATTGCTTTCATAAATTTAAGCATGATGAAAAAATCTCTCTTTGCTATGTAATAACTTCCATGAATATTCTATTCAATACACGCTCACAGTTGCATTGCTGAGCGTGAAATTTTAATCTACAACGTCTCACAAAAATTTTATAACAAAGGTAGGCACTCGATATTTCAGTGAAGAGGTAATGATGAAACACAAACACAAATTTCTGAGCGGCAGTCCGATTGACCCAAAACCTGTAACCGGCTCCATGACCGTAGCCGATTTAGTGGACTCGGCTTTCCTGGCTTACAATGCGGCGCGACTTCGCGAAGCTTGCCAACTCTACGTTGGCAAGATGCTCGAAGACGATGTGACCGTAGGCATGAGCCTCACAGGAGCGCTTACCCCTGCGGGGGTTGGCATGTCGGCAATTATTCCGCTCATCGAAAACGGCTTTGTTGATTGGATCGTTTCAACGGGTGCCAATCTTTATCACGACACGCATTTCGGCATAGGGCTTTCGATGCACAGAGGGAATCCGCAAATTTCTGATGTGCTGTTGCGCGAAGAAGGTGTGGTTCGTATCTACGATATTTTTTTCGAGTATGATGTCTTGCTTTCAACCGACGAATTTTATCGCAAGCTCATCGAAGGTGAAGAATTTCAACGCGATATGAGTACCGCAGAGTTTCATTACCTGGCAGGCAAATACATTGCCGAGCGTGAAAAAGTGTTAGGCATAGGTCGCAAGAGTTTGCTGGCAGCCGCTTATGAAGCGGCTGTGCCGATTTACACCTCTTCGCCTGGCGATAGCTCCATCGGCATGAATGTTGCCGCCAAAGCTTTGACGGGCAACAAGCTGCGCTACGATGTGACGGCTGATGTAAATGAGACGGCTTCGATCGTTCTTGCGGCGAAACGCGCCGGCGGAAAATCCGCCGTCTTCATTTTAGGCGGCGGCAGTCCTAAGAATTTCATCCTGCAAACGGAGCCGCAAATTCAAGAGGTTTTGCAGATCGAAGAAAAGGGGCACGATTACTTTTTGCAGGTCACAGACGCCCGTCCCGACAGCGGAGGGTTGAGTGGCGCAACTCCTGCAGAGGCAGTCAGTTGGGGCAAAATTGACCCTGACCGTTTGCCTGATGCGGTTGTCTGTTATACCGATTCAACCATCGCCGCGCCGATCCTGGCTGAATACGCCTTGGCGCGACACCAACCGCGAAAGTTGAAGCGCCTCTTTGAACGCCGCGAAGAGATGATGCAGTTGTTGAAAGACGAACACGCGAAAGCCGTAGCCGCGAAAGATGACGCCGAGTGAATATTCAAGCGTGGCAAATCTTCGTGCTCTTTTCGGCGGCTTACGTTGCCGGTGTGATGAATGCCTTGGCGGGAGGCGGAACCATCTTGACGTTTCCCGCTTTGATTTGGATAGGACTTGACCCGATTGTCGCAAATACCACCAGCACGATTGCGCTACTGCCTGGCGCTCTGAGCAGTTTCTTTGGCTATCGCAAAGAAGTAAGCGGCAGTCACAGGTGGATTAAACTTTTCATATTGCCTTCTTTCATAGGCGGCTTGATCGGCGCGTTGTTGCTGCTGCTTACACCTGCAAAATTTTTCGCAAACCTGGTTCCCTTCTTAATTTTATTCGCGACCGCGCTCTTCGCTTTGCAGGAACCGATTACTAAAAGATTGCGCCAATCAAGCAAAACTCCCCTTGCAAGCCTCAATGAAATTGCCGAAAACGGCAACCCGGGTTCTTATGAAGAGGCAAAGCAAGACGATAAGCCTGCGAAGAAAAGACTTCGCCTCCATCAGGTGTCAGGCAAATGGTTAATCGGCGCGGTGGTGATGCAATTTATGGTTTCGATTTACGGTGGCTATTTCGGCGCGGGCGTTGGCATTTTGATGCTTGCGACGCTCGGTTTGATTGGCCTCACGGACATTCATCAAATGAACGGCTTGAAAAACCTCTTAGGCTTTTCCATCAACAGCATAGCGGCTGTTGCTTTCCTTGTTTCGGGCAATGTGAAATGGTCTGCGGCCATTATCATGGCGATCGCGGCAATCCTCGGCGGATATAGCGGTGCAAGTCTGGCGCGAAAACTCGGGCGCACATACGCTCGCCGCGCCATCATCGTCATCGGCTTGATCATGACGATTTCTCTCTTTTTTACTCGTTAATTGAATGGCAAAGCGGGCTTTCAACAATACCGGACAGCAGCTTGTGGGCAGAGCTAAATATTGACAAAAGTTTGATGCTGTCTTTGCTTAGCTGTACAATTTCGGCTTATGAATCAGTCATCATATTTGAAGTTGCTAGCGTCAGGCGAATTCGCAGAGCGCGTTGACCGCTTGATGAATATGCTTGCGAGGTGTCGTGTCTGTCCGCGTGATTGCGACAACAACCGCCTCGAAGACGAACTCGCCGCCTGTTATTCGGGACTCTTGCCAATCGTTTCATCTTACACGCCGCACTTTGGCGAAGAGCCTGCGCTTGTAGGCAAAAACGGCGCGGGTAATATCTTTTTAGGCTTGTGCAATCTGCGCTGTGTCTATTGTCAGAATTATCAAATCAGTCAAACCTTCAAAGAACAGCACAAGAACGAAATCTCATTCGAGCGTCTGGCAGAAATTTTCCTTGAGCTTCAAGAGCGCGGCTGTCACAACATCAATTGGGTTTCGCCTACGCACTTTGCCCCACAACTCGCCAAATCGCTTTTGCTTGCCGCAGAGCAAGGTTTGCGTTTGCCTGTTGTCTATAACACGAACGCTTACGATTCCGTGGAAGTCTTGAAATTGCTCGATGGCATCGTTGATATCTACTTGCCCGATTTGAAATACAGCGACAGCGAGATGGGGCGCGAGTATTCAAAAGTCGCAGAGTACACACATCATTCACGTGCCGCGCTCAAAGAGATGTTCCGACAAACGGGCGATGAATTAATTTACGATGAAAACGGCTTGCTCGAACGCGGCTTGGTGATTCGCTTGTTGGTTTTGCCCAATGACATAGGCGGCATTTACGATTCGCTCAAATGGATTCGCGAAGAGCTTTCGCCGAAAGTTGCAGTGAGTTTGATGGCGCAATATTTTCCTACCAATAAAGTCGGCTTAGATCGTTATCCGCTCATCTCGCGTAAGATTCGTTGGAGCGAATGGCTGGAAGCTTTAGAACAGCTGGAGTCGCTTGGCATGGAAGAAGGTTGGCAGCAAGACTTTGAAAGCGCCGCTGAGTATTATCGTCCGGATTTCGGCGACGCGAAAACGCCTTTCAAAGACATTGCCGATTTTCAAAAACAATAAGCAGGCGCTTGTGAAAAACTTTGTCAGGGCTTTTATAGAAAAGTGAATCGGTGTTACTGTTATCAATCGCTTCATTGATGATTTCAATCACCATCGAATTCAAGTTTGAAAGGAAGACTGAAAATGAAAAAGCTACTCCTCTTAACGATTGTCTCTTCGTTCTGTCTGGCGTTTTACGCCTCCAGTTCCGTATCTGGCAATACAGGGAAAGACAAGAACGCTGTCACCTTTACAAAACACATCGCGCCGATTTTGCAGAAGCGTTGTGAGGAGTGCCATCGTCCAGGCGGAGTGGCTCCGATGTCTCTGGTTAAATATGAAGAGGCGCGCCCCTGGGCTAAGTCCATCAAAGAGAAATCCATCACACGCGAGATGCCGCCTTTCCATGCCACAGGTGCCGTCGGACGTTTCCATAACGATCCGCGACTGACAGACGCAGAGATTGCGACGATTAGCAAATGGGTTGATAGTGGAGCCGTGAAAGGTGAGGCGAAAGATATGCCTGCGCCGCGAGTCTGGAGAACCGAGTGGAAGAACGGCGAGCCTGATTTAATTGTCAAAGTTCAAAAACCTTACATCGTCAAACCCAGTCAGAAAGATCAATATGTCTTCTTCGTCTTCGATTACGTTTTTCCCGAAGAGACCTGGATACGCTCTGTTGATACGCGCCCAGGCAATATGAAAGCCGTTCATCACGCCAACACACACGTCGTTCCACCGAACGTCAAAACGCCCGCCGAAGGCTACATTGCAGGCGATTTCGACCCCACAGCAAGAGGCACGATTATGATGGCCGGATGGGCACCGGGCGTCGATGCTGTGGTCTTGCCAGAAGGCACTGCCGTGCGAATTCCCAAGGGCATGCGACTTGGCATACAGGTTCACTACGCGCCCAATGAGAAAGAGGTTATTGACCAGACATCTGTCGGACTTTACTTCATAAATGGAGTTGTCAAGAAGAATATCAGAGTTCTATTCGGAGACCGCAAAGATGTTGAAATTCCGCCTGGCAATGACAATTATTCGCTTACCGCAAAGAAGACTTTTGACACAGATGCTGTGATCAGGTTTTTCCATGTGCATATGCACCTGCGCGGCAAATCTTACGTGATGCGGTTTACCTATCCCGACGGCCGCGTAGAGAATGTCCTGGAAGTCCCGCTATATGATTTTAACTGGCAAAGAGTGTATATACTGACAGAGCCTATGCGCGTTGCGAAAGGAACCTCTGTCGAATTCATAGGCACATACGACAACAGCACGAAGAACAAATTCAACCCTGACCCGACACAAACCGTAACCTGGGGCGAGAAGACCACAGACGAGATGATGCAAGGCCGCATATTTTATGAATCGGTAGATGAAAACTTAAACGTGCTGGTAAAAAAAGGGCATACCGTTCCAAATCAGTCGGCAAGCAAAAATCAATAAGGAGTTGTGAGAGATGTTGACAGCCGCTAATGATTGCTTGAGGATTGCAGTATAACCGATACGTATCGGGAGGCTTTACTACATGACAGAATTAATTTTGCCGATTCCTGAAGAAACACTAGCGGCTCTCAATCTTTCACCATCCGAAGCTGCTGCTGAACTGCGCCTTGTCGCGGCAGTAAAACTATATGAACTCAAGCGACTTTCTTCGGGAGCCGCAGCCGCGCTTGCGGGCATCCCCCGTACAGTTTTTCTCAGCAAATTGGCAGATTATGGCGTCGCTACTTTTTCTTTATCCGAAGATGAATTGAAAGAGGATTTAGCGCGTGCTTGAAGTGATAAGCGATACGTCGCCGATACAGTATCTTTATCAAATCAATCTGCTTGACTTATTGCCGACGCTTTTTCAAAGAGTAACCATTCCACAAGCCGTGCGTGATGAATTAGACAAGGGGCGCTCTCACAAAATCAAACTTCCAGATATTTCTTTTTTGTCCTGGATAGAAACCAGACAAGTAATCGCAACGCCTCAAATAGTTTTCCCTATTGAGCTTGGACTTGGCGAAAGAGAAGTTTTGACATTAGGGGTACAGACGTCAAATTCGCTAGCTCTGCTCGACGATGCTCTTGCAAGACAGCATGCGCAAATTTTAAATCTATCTTTTACTGGAACTTTGGGCGTGTTGCTCAAAGCAAAACGAGAAGGATATTTGAACGCATTAGAACCTGTTTTGAATCTGCTTGAAAGCTTACGATTCAGATTAGCCACGAAAACACGTGAGGCTATGCTGAAACTTGCTGGGGAATAAATGTCAAGCGCTGGTTAAAACGGCTAAAATATCCTTGGCATTCAAACTGGTTTTGCAGACCAGCACGTTCGCTGGAAGATTCGTCGGGTTCTCACGGCTCCCTCTTAAATCTTCGGACACCACGAGGATGAAATCATTGAACCTGGCGCGAGTGAATTCCTGCAAACGCTCGGTCAAATAGCGCGGCGTCCAAAAACCCATTACTTCAAGATAAACACGCCTGCCATCAACATGAGTCAAAAGGAAATCGGCAGCAAAGGCGCTCTCCCCTAAATCAATCACTTCGCGGCTCTCTTCTAATGTCCAATCACTTGCTGTTTTCGCCCAACTCGTCTTGAGTTTTTCTGCCAGAGGATTTTCACTGCGCATCGCTTCAAGCAAATTCGAGCGCAGTCGAGTATCAAGACTTGCCAATTCAAAAAAGACGCTGCCGCCAAATTTCGACTCAATCTCCGCCTGCATTCGCCAGCCCTTGCACAACAACAAGGCAGGCAAAAAGACGGACATCTGGATGCCATATTTTTGCGAGCGATGAAACATCGCTACAGGTCCCGTCAAACGAATCTCGTAGCCGCGCTCGGCGCTTCCGGCAATCTGATGAACCAGGCGGTATGCTTTGATCGCTTCAAACAACTGGCGATAAGAAGCTGCCGTCTGTGGCTCTATCCACAAACGCATTTCAACAGAGCGATAGAGCAGAGCTTGCGCTTGTGCCAGATTGTAATGGTCAATTAACTCGTCCGGCGAAGGCTCTTGAAAATCAATCAGGCGTTGATTGTCCGGCAAATCCGCATAGAGATTGGCTATCAATTCTTCAGGCGAACACTTTAATTCATTTGCCGTTTCAACGATGACCTGTTGGCGCAAGTGTTCGCTTGCGCCAGCAGGATGATGAGCTTTCGCTCTGAAAAATAGGGCGCGACGAATTTCGCTCGGCTCAACGATTCTGGAAACTTCAAAGGTGCATCTATCCGTTAAAAGTTTTATCAAGCCGCGAAGGATTCTGTAATCTGTCCCTGTGCCAATGTAGTCGGCGAGCGCCGCGTCTAGTTCTTCTCTGCGAAAACCAAGATGTTGACTGACCATCGCAATCAAATCGCCAGCGACTTGAAGGAAATTTGCATCCGTAGGCGAAATGTATTGCGGCTCTATTTTTTTGCCGCGCTGTCTGCTAATTGCAAGGTCAGATGTGAGCATGTCAATTTTCCGATTCAATTATCCGTTGAGGATTTTCGCCGCGTTTGCGACTGATGTGCT
>JANMSG010000880.1:0-1871 GCA_031389065.1 Acidobacteriota bacterium
CTTTCTCGATTTCAGCAGGCGTTGGTTTTATAGCGCTCTTCGGTGTTGCGGTGCTCAACGGGGTTGTGATGGTGAGTTACATCAACCACCTGCGTGAAGCAGGGCGATCCATCGGTGAAGCGGTCATAGAGGGGGCGCGAATCCGCCTTCGCCCGGTGTTGATGACGGCACTTGTCGCAAGCCTGGGGTTCATACCGATGGCGCTTGGCACATCGGCTGGCGCTGAAGTGCAACGTCCGCTTGCCACCGTCGTAATTGGCGGACTGATCACTTCAACTTTGCTGACCTTGCTGGTTCTACCAACGCTCTACGGCTGGTTTGAGCGCAAAAGCAGGGAGCCTTGAGGATATACAGCCTCGCGCGGCAATCAACGGAAACCGCACGAGGCGAAAATGCTACCCGTAGACTTCGCCCAATGCCAGGAGTTGATTTTTACCTCTCGGACATTTCTGTAATTCGTCTCGTCTGTGGTTGCGCTTTTCTTTAATCTTTGAGACATTTCATTGCCGCTTGTCATTCCGCAAAGCTGTAACAATACCGTAACAACCTTGCTCATAGTCTCCGCGATATGCTATAAGCGTTGCTTTGCTGTGACCGAGCAATAGCTATCTGTGTCGGCATACTCCTCAGTTTTTGCTGACCCTACCACAGCGTAAAATAACAGGCGACAACAGTTGATTCCGCTCAGATGATGGAATTTTTTATCAATCCACTTACGGCTTGTGTGCTAGGCATACTCGGTCTAGCCCTTACGGCTATTTTCTACAAGTTAAGGATTTTTTTAACCCGAAGTCGGTTGTCTGAAAGCACGATTCCGGTGTCCGAAATTTTGAATGCTACGTGGCAAAGACTGCATTCATCATCCAATATTCAAATAGCAGACAACCGACTTCAGACAGTGGACTCAAAATAAGGAGTGAATAACAAAACCATTATGCAATTCATCTCTCACACAATCACCCAAGGCATTCAGAGATTCCTGAATCGCCGCCTTGTATTGAACATTTTATCTATCCTCGCCATCGTAGGTTTTCAAGCTTCCATGAGTTTCGCGCAAGGACGTGAAAGCAACGCCCCACATCAACCGGGCGGCGAGGCAAACTTGAAATTACCTGACCTTTCGCAAGTCAAATTCTTAGGCATTGACGGGCACACGCTTTTGCTATTGGGACTGGTCGTTTGTTTCTTAGGCTTACTGTTCGGGCTGGCAATTTATATGCAATTGAAAAAGCTTCCCGTTCATCCATCTATGCGCGAGATTTCCGAACTGATCTATGAAACTTGCAAAACCTACCTCATCACGCAGGGCAAATTTATCCTCATCCTTGAGGTCTTCATTGCTGTCGTCATCATTTTGTACTTCGGTCTGCTGCTGAAATTCGAGGCTTTGCGAGTCATCATCATTTTGTTCTTTAGTCTGGTAGGCATAGCCGGAAGTTATGGCGTCGCCTGGTTTGGCATTCGCGTCAATACCTTCGCAAACTCACGAACCGCCTTCGCAAGTTTGGGAGGCAAACCCTTTCCGATTTATGCAATCCCGCTCAAAGCAGGCATGAGCATCGGTATGCTTTTAATCAGCGTCGAGTTACTCATCATGCTCTGCATACTGCTCTTCATTCCCGGCGATTATGCTGGACCTTGCTTCATAGGTTTCGCAATCGGCGAATCCTTAGGTGCGGCGGCACTTCGTATTGCCGGCGGCATCTTCACAAAGATTGCAGATATAGGCGCGGACTTGATGAAGATTGTCTTCGGGATTAAAGAAGATGACGCCAGAAACCCCGGCGTCATCGCCGATTGCACGGGCGACAACGCCGGTGATTCGGTCGGTCCTTCGGCGGATGGCTTCGAAACCTATGGCGTAACGGGTG
>JANMSG010000882.1:0-11480 GCA_031389065.1 Acidobacteriota bacterium
CAAGCAAGCCCGTGGGCGAGTTTTCTGGAACAGCTCCTTTGTACCAATTCATCTTCTCGTGCAAGCGATGATAGCAGGTTCAGGTGTTTTGATGATTGCCGCTGTCATCAATTCTTGGATAAGCAAAAGCTTTTTGATGGAGCCACAATTTGAATTTCTGCTTTATGAAATGGTAGGCGCCTTAATCGCTCACGGTGTTTTAATCGCTGGCGAATTATTTATGCCAGAAGAGAACATAGAGAAACTGCGAGCCATTCGTTTCATCAAAAAAGGTATGTTCGCAAAATGGTTTTGGGGCGGTGTCGTCTTAGGCGGAATCGTGTTGCCAATCCTTTTACTGGCAACAGGTATAGGGCAATTCGATATTTTCGCCTTGCTCACGAGTTTGCTGGCGCTAAGCGGTTTGCTTTTGTGGGAACACATCTGGGTGCAGGCAGGTCAAGCGGTGCCCTTGAGTTAAAATCTGAATAGGACAAAATGGCTGAACAAATTCGCACAATTCGCATTCAAAGACTGGATGAGCAAGGTTTAGAGAACGACCTTGAATACACAACTCCAATTGAGCGCTTAGAGATGATGTGGCAATTAGCTTTGAATGCTTGGGCTTTCAAAGGAGAGATTATTGCTGAACAAAGACTTCCTAGAAATGTTGTCCGCGTTTTGCGAGGAGAAGGTTGAATTCATGCTTGTTGGCTCGTATGCGTTAGCCTTTCACGGCTTCCCTCGCGCCACAGGCGATATAGACCTTTGGATTCGTTGCTCGGATGAAAATGCAGAGCGCGTTTGGCGAGCGCTTGCAAGATTCGGCGCGCCCTTGTCTAACTTGAGCGTGGACGATCTAACAAAGCCCGGCACGGTTTTTCAAATAGGAGTTGCTCCAAATCGCATAGATATTTTGAACAAAATAACCGCAGTCGAATTTGACGAGGCGATGTTAGATTGCAAAACAGTCGTGATTGATGGTTTGACTATTTCTGTCATTAGTCGCACACATTTGATTCGCAACAAAAAGGCTGCTGGAAGACCTAAAGATAATGCCGATGTTGCTTGGCTTGAGAGTGGTGAGAATGAATTTAGCAATTAGATACTTGAGTTTTCTTATGTGAGAACATTACTGGGTCCAAGCAGGACAAGCCGTGCCACTGAGTTAAACTGATAACCGTTAGCGAGTATGACAAATAAATTTTTAGGGGAGTTATAAGTGAAAAAACTGTTTTTTGTAGTATCAATCTTTGCAGGAATATCTTTTCTTGTTAATCATGAAAATGCTTTTGGGCAATCAGACATTCAAAAATATGAAGTAGGCGGGCAGTTTTCCTCAAGAAATATTACCTTCAAGGACAAAGGCTACGAAGACGGTGGAATATGGAATAGTGGTGCTGGCGGGAGATTTTCTTTCAATGTAAATAAGCAAATCGCTTTAGAGTCAGAGGTAAATTTTTTCTCAAAAGATAGTAGAAGAAATCCCTCGGGCAGTAAAAGCCAATGGTTATTTGGCATAAAAGCAGGAATCCGAAAGGAAAAATTCGGAGTTTTTGGAAAACTCCGACCAGGTATTATGCGTTTTACAAATGTTGGTGATTGCCCAACGGATCAACGTACAAGCTGTGGGTTTCATACTAAAAATGAGTTTACACTTGATACAGGCGGTGTTGTTGAATTGTACCCTTCTAAAAAAACGCTTATCCGCTTTGACGCTGGCAATACTTTAATAAAATTTAGCCCAACTTACTTTGTTGATATTAACCGGTTTCTCCGTACCCCCGGTGGAGCCAACAACTACTTTCAGTTTAGCATTGGAGCAGGCTTCCGTTTCTAAGATCAACTGTCTTTCACAACTAAAAAGAAGATTAAAATAGTTATGCGACGCGAAGACGAAAACGATTCAACACTTACAGAACAGCCTAAGCAAGAGACGCCCAATGGCTGGCGACTTGCTAATTATCCGCCATTTGAAAAATGGGACAATTGGACAGAGTACGACGCCAAGAGTTGGCCTAAAAAAGTCGAAAAGCATTATTCGCTCGTGCCTACGACTTGCTTTAATTGCGAAGCGGCTTGCGGCCTGCTCGCTTACGTAGACAAAGACACAGGCGAGGTTCGCAAACTCGAAGGCAATCCATTACATCCAGGTTCACGCGGACGCAATTGTGCCAAAGGTCCGGCGACAATAAATCAAATCCATGACCCGGAACGCATACTCTATCCGCTCAAGCGCGTAGGCAAACGCGGCGAAGGCGGTTGGGAGCGCACCACCTGGGACGAAGTGCTTGATACGTTTGCGGCGAAGATTCGTCAGGCTCTCATCGAAAATCGCCGCGATGAAGTCGTCTATCACGTAGGCCGTCCTGGTCACGATGGCTACATGGACAGAGTCCTGCAAGCCTGGGGCGTTGACGGACACAACTCGCACACCAACATCTGTTCATCATCTGCGCGAGTGGGTTACGCCTTGTGGCAAGGCGCAGACCGCCCATCGCCAGATCACGCCAATGCGAAATTCATTTTGCTTCTGAGTTCGCACCTCGAAACCGGTCACTACTTTAATCCACACGCCCAACGCATCATTGAAGGCAAAATGGCTGGCGCAAAGATTGCCACGATTGACCCGCGATTATCAAATACCGCTTCGATGTCCGATTACTGGCTTTCCCCTTGGCCAGGGACCGAAGCAGCTCTGTTATTTGCTATGGCTATGGTCATTCTCAACGACGGAACTTATAACACCGAGTTCATGCGCCGTTGGGTGAATTGGGAAGAATTCCTGAAAGCCGAACATCCAAATTCACCTTGCACATTCGACGAATTCCTTGACGCCTTGAAGCAGACTTATGCCCAGTACACACCCGATTTTGCAGCCCAAGAATGCGGCGTTCCCGCAGCCACAATAGTCGAAGTGGCAAGAGAGATCGCCAAAGCTGGAACCGCGTTTGCCACACATGTCTGGCGCAATGCGGCGGCTGGAAATTTAGGTGGCTGGCAAGTCGCTCGCGCAGTGATGTTGTTATGCGTATTGAATGGCAGCATAGGAACAAAAGGCGGAGTCTCGCCAAATGTCTGGAATAAATTTGTCGCCGCGCCTTTTTCAAAACCTGAGCCGCAAAAGGTATGGAGCGAGATGCTCTATCCGAAAGAGTACCCTCTCGCATATCACGAGTTGAGTTTTCTACTGCCGCATTTTTTAAAAGAAGGTCGCGGGAAGCTCTCCACTTATTTCACACGCGTATACAATCCCGTTTGGACAAATCCCGATGGCCTGAGTTGGGTAGAAGTTTTGCGCGATGAGTCAAAAATCGAACTTCACGCGGCATTGACTCCGACCTGGAGCGAGACCGCCTGGTTTGCCGATTATATTTTACCAATGGGCGTAGGTTCAGAGCGCCACGATTTGATGAGTCAGGAAACCCATTCGGGGCAATGGATTTCTTTCCGTCAACCTGTCAGACGTGTGCAGCGCGAACGACAAGGCGAAAAATTCGACTTCACTTATGAAGCCAATCCCGGAGAGGTTTGGGAAGAAGACGAATTCTGGATAGAGCTTTCCTGGCGCATAGACCCGACGGGTGAGTTAGGCGTTCGCAAACATTTCGAGTCACCTTTCCGTCCAGATGAAAAGATTACGATAGAAGAATACTACCGGTGGATTTTTGAAAACAGCGTTCCCGGACTACCTGAAACAGCAGCCAAGGAAAATTTGAAGCCACTTGATTATATGCGTAGTCACGGCGCGTTTGCGGTGAGGAACTCAGTTTACGAATTGCACGAAGGTCTTTTGACTGAGACAGAACTCGTTGGTTCTACGGTTGAGGAAGGCACTAATAAAATCATTAAAGGCGAGCAAGTCCTGGGCGTGATGATTGACGGTGAGCCTTTGCGAGGGTTCGCTACGCCTTCGCGCAAATTGGAATTTTATTCAAAGACGATGGCAGATTGGAAATGGCCTGAATATATTCTTCCGGCTTACATCAAAAGCCATGTCTATTGGCGAAACTTGAATCAAGAGAAGGGCGAGTTTTTATTAGTGCCAACCTTCCGATTGCCTACCTTAATTCATACCCGTTCAGGAAATGCGAAGTGGCTGTATGAAATTTCGCACACCAACCCGTTGTGGATCAATCCGACTGACGCAGAGAAGTTCGGCTTTCAAACAGGCGACCTCGCAAGGGTAAACACGGACATAGGCTATTTCGTTTTGCGCGTTTGGGTGACGGAAGGGATACGTCCAGGCGTAGTCGCTTGCTCGCATCATCTCGGGCGTTGGCGTTTGAAAAAAGGGGAAGGTACAGATCGTTGGGCTTCTGCGCTAGTTGACCTGCAAGAGTTGGGCGACGGCAAATGGAAAATGCGCCAGCTGGAAGGGGTGCAGCCGTTTGCAAGTGAAGACCCGGATTCAGAGCGCATCTGGTGGAAAGAAGGTGGGGTTCATCAAAACCTCACCTTCCCTGTTCACCCGGATCCTGTGAGCGGTATGCACTGCTGGCATCAACAAGTGCGCGTCGAGAAAGCGCAGGACGGGGATCAATACGGCGATGTGTTGGTTGATACGAATCGCTCACACGAAATTTACAAAGAGTGGTTAGAAAAAACGCGACCGGCTCCCGGACCCGACAATCTAAGAAGACCATTGTGGTTTGCTCGTGCCGTTAGACCTGCACCTGAAACCTACTTCATCAATGACGAAGCGAAAGAATAACAAATTTGTGGTTGGCAAAAATAATAAGTAAAAAGATATAAGATGCCAATATTACTTTTTGAATTTGCAATGTGAATTTCTAAAGGCGGATAATTCAAGATTGAAGTAAAAATTATTGAGAGGCGATTTGAGACTGCCAGATTCTTTTCTGTTGACGCGGTCACAAATCGCCTCTCAACATTATCATTAAATAGAAACGAGAAAATTAAGAATGAAAATAGTTGTACTCGGGTTTGGTAGAGTTGGTTCGCGAACAGTAAAAGTGTTGCTTGAGCGCGGACATGAAATTTCCCTGATTGATAAAGAAGCTTCGCGATTGAGCCGCGCAGCGCAATATGAAGGTGTAGAGCTTGTTCAAGGCAATGGCATAGACGTTGATGTTCAACGCGAAGCCGGTATGGAAGAGGCCGATATCCTTCTCGCTATGACTGCCGATGACAATGTGAATTTAATGGCTTCACAAGTTGCACGCAAACACTTTCACGTGCCGCGCGCCATCGCCCGCGTCTACGAGCCGAGTCATGCAGAGGCTACACAAGAAGACCCGCAACTCATCGTGGTCTGTCCTACTCTTTTTGCCGTTGATCTGCTGATCGAGCAGGTTGACAAAGAGCTTATTCAAGACGCTGTCCACAGAATTTCCGCGTTGCCACCAAAAGTTGAACCGCTACCCCACATAAAAGCGACTGATGAATCACGCTACATACTGGTCGCTGGGGGTGGCAAAGTTGGCATTAATTTAGCTCGCGGTTTGTACACTAGCGGACACGAAGTTGCGGTTATCGAAAGAGACCCTGCACGCGCCGCATCTTTAGCGCTCAGATTAGAATGCCCGGTTTTTATCGGTGATAGCTCAACCCATGATGTTCTGGAATTGGCAGGTGCCTGCAGGGCTCGCGTCTTCGTTGCGGCAACCGGCAGCGACCAGGATAATTTGATTGCCTGCCAGCTGGCAAAAAAAGTTTTTGGCATTCCGCAAACCATAGCTCGCGCTTCCAATCCAAAAAACGAATCTGTAATGGCAAGTCTCGGTGTGGATTCGACGGTAAGCTCTACGGCGATTATTCAACAAGTTATCGAACGCGAATTGCCAACCTTACGGATTAAAACGATGCTCAATCTGCCGGATGGTACCTATCAGATTCTCGAATACTTGCTTGACGAAAACTCAACGGCGACAGGACAAATGGTTCGAGACATCAAACTCCCTATTGAAAGCAATTTGATTGCAGTGCTTCGCGGCAACCAGACCGTCGTGCCGCGCGGTGATACAAAGCTCAATCAAAACGATTTGGTTATGGCACTCGTCAGCAGAGAGCATGAACTTCAACTTCGTGCGGCGCTTCTGGGAGATTCGATGGCGTAGTTCACCACATTGAAATGGATGAAGCTTTAGAGTATCCGCTTCAATTCTTTGCGCGAAAGATTAGGGTATTCGGTAATTTTTTTGTGCCGAAGACGGTATAAAGTGGTGGGCGGCAAGACTGCCTATCGTTGTCAATTCGTAGCAACTGGTTCACAAAGTCTCTGGAAATAAGTATTGACTATCGCGTGTTCTCTTGTATCTTAGCAATATATTGCCCTCAATATTTATTGGTTTCATTTCCTGATTACTGGAGCTTACAGTCTCATTTGGCTTTTGGTTCTTACAGCCAAACCTTACCACAGTCTTACAATATGGTAATTCACCGTTTTCAACAAAAGTTCTAAGCTCGAATCAGAGGGCACGTTTACTCAGAACCAAATTGAACCTTCGAGATGAATCTCAACTTTAGCGTAACCGGACTCGCAATCCAGTGTGTCGGTATCCTATTGATTTTGAGCCTGTCATTTTTCATGACGCGCTCAATTAAGCGCACTTCGCTCAATTACTGGACGCTGTCCTGGGTTTGTTTAGCCGTTTCGCTGCTTTCGTTATCCTTGGCTTTTAGAAACAAGTTTGCACAAAACTTCTTCCTGTTTCTTTACTACTTCAACGAATACATATTCGGGCTAATATTTATTGCTGGTTGCCGCAATCACGTAAGCGGGACGCGTATCACTCGCAAGGATTTTCGCCTGCTCATCCTGGCATTTCTTTTCGCAGCTCTACTGGCGATGTTGCCAATCAATCACAATCATAAATATCTGCCTCATTTTGCTCTGGTCGCCTTTTTATTTTGGACAGCCTATCAAGCCTTAACCCCTGTGCGCTGTCGCGGTCGTTCAAGTCCAGGCTTGCGCGTAATGTCGTTAGCCTTGGTTCTTCTGACCATCAATTTCCTGCATTACATTCCAGTGTTTACGCTGGTTATGTATTTCGATGTCAGACAACTGGGTGTCTATCTCAGTTTCACATCCATATACGATATGTTGTTTGAGACGCTTCTGGGCTTTGGCACAGTGATGGTCGTGATGGAAGACCTGCGCCGCGAGGTAGAAGAAACCAATCGCGAGTTAATCGCGACAAGAGATCGGTTGGAGGCTCTAGCTCGCATAGATCCTTTGACGGAGGCCTTCAATCGCCATGCATTTTACTCTCTCACAGAATCTAAACAGAACAACCCGCTTGCAAAAGTATCAGGATGTGTAGTGGTCAGGGACATAGATAATTTAAAACTGATCAACGACAAGCTCGGTCATACGGCTGGCGACACGGCAATCAGGGTAGTCGCGTCTTCTTTGCGGTCTGTCATTCGCGCAGGAGATATGCTTTTCAGATGGGGAGGCGACGAATTCTTAATCATGTTATTCAACACCAATCAGGAAAGCGTGCAGCAACGTCTATCTGAATTAATTCTCTATCTTGAAATTAAATCTACGACCGCTTCGCTTGCACCGATTTCTTTAATGTTTTCCTTTGGTATAGCAGCTTTTTCAGAGATGAATGAAATAGAACGAGCGATTGATCAGGCAGACACCAACATGTACGAGTGCAAACAATCGCGCAAATCAATGAATTCCCTCCCCTCATCGAATTGATTTTCTTCGTTGCCAGTGATAGCCAATCAAAGTTGATATTTAGAATTTCATCGCCACTCTCCTCATCTTCCAAATGAAACACAAAAGAATCAAACCCCGTATACAAATTTGTTGATTGAGAAAAACTAAAACCATAAAAAGCCATTTCGAGTTTGAAAAGGGACTTTACTGCTAGTATTATCGCCTTGACGTTTGCAATGCAGACGATGTCCAACATATAGGGAATAATTTTATTGGAGGTTTGCGATGCGTAAATATGTCTTCCTCGCATTTGCTTTACTGTTTATCACAGCATCACTCGTTTATAGGTTTCCTGTAAATGCCCAACAGGTTTCGCAAGGTCAACGCCTTGCTATGTATTCGAAACCATCGGTTGTCAGAATTCTTGATGGTTATACAGGTAAGATATTATGGCCGCGAACTGGCAAAACTTATAGCGTGATCTATGTTAGCAGTGGTTCAGGTTCTTTCATTGACCCGAATGGCTACATCGCTACCAACGCGCACGTGACGAATACGACAAAAGAGGGTGACGATAAGGGAAAAGATAAAATCTTCATTGAGTTCGTCAAACAACTCGCAGCCGACAATAAGATAGACCCCAATCAGATTTTCCAAAACCCCGCCCTTTTAAATCAGGTTAATCAAGAGTCTCAGCTCCAAGATTTCAGGCATATCCATCACGTTATCACGCCTGACGGCAGCGCCTTTCCCTTCGAGATCAAAGCGTTCGGCGCGCCGGTCGGTGCCGGCAAAGACGTTGCCATTATCAAGATTGAGTTGAAAAATGCGCCGATCTTAAAGCTCGGCAACTCAGACAAAGCTCAACTTCAAGATCATATAACCGTTCTTGGTTATCCCGCGGCAGCAGATACGGGTTTGCTGGATCAAAAATCTCAATCGGAAGCGTCTATAACCGATGGCAAAATCTCAGCCAGAAAAAATGCCCAGGATGGTGCGCCGATTTTGCAAGTCAGCGCGCCCGCAACCCACGGCAATTCCGGCGGTCCGGTTTTGAATGACAGTGGCGAAGTCATCGGCATGCTCACCTTCAGAGGCGACACCGTAAATAATCAAGAAGTCTCTGGCTTCGCTTTCGTAGTTCCCTCAAGCACGATGATGGAATTTGTCAAACAAGCAGGCGCGACCAACGAGGAGGGTGTCGTTGATAAGCGTTACAAAGAAGGGTTGGAATTTTTCTGGAAGGGGCAATACACGCCCGCTATTGCAAAGTTTGAAGAGGTACGAAGATTACATCCGCAACACTCGGAAACCGAAAAACTCATCCGCGAGAGTCAACAAAACATAAGCGATGGGAAAGAGGTCTCCAGCGGTCTAGGCTTGATCGTAGTTGGCGGCGGATTGGTTTTGTTACTGTTAGTCGGCGGTGGACTGATCGCCTTTCTGGCGATGCGCAAGAAGAAATCACCAACCGGTCCACAAGCGGCTTATCAATCGGGCGGAATGCAACAGCCTTATCAGCAGCAATCATATCCGCAGCCACAACAATTTCAACAACCGACCCCACAGCCTTATCAAGGGCAACCATCGCCACAGCCTTATCAACAAAAACCTTCCTATCCGCAACAAGCTCCATATCAGCAGCCGCCTTATCCGCAACCAATTCCAGCTACACCTACTCCTCAAGGAAAAACCGCTGTATTTTCGGCGGTATCGTCTGGGCAAAACCCTGCTTCTGCAAACTACGGAGCAATTACCTGGACATCAGGACCGCTTGCCGGAAAGAGAGTTGAGGTACGCGCCGAAGGCTTCTACATCGGGCGAGAGTCAAGTAGCGCCCAGGTTGTCATTGAAGACCCACGAGTCTCCAGTCGCCATGTGTGGTTAGGCGTGAGAAACGGACGCGTCGTTCTTGTTGATTCAGGCTCGACAAACGGCACCTTTTTGAACACGATCGCTTCGGGGCGCATTCAAGAAATCGCCCTCAATCCAGGTGACACCATCATTATTTCAGAAGCCGACGTAGCCCGCTTCGTCTATCAATAGAAGTCTGCCAAACAAAGGGCATTAGTTTAAAAATAGCTAATGCCCTAGCTGGTTTTCTCATTCATAAATATCTTCTTACTCTTGAAATACAGGTAGTGGGCGCTGTGTTTGCATCTCAATCATGATATGGTAAGCATCCCTATGCTGACCCCTCGACCTCATCCTTTAGAGATTCAGACATACCAGACCGCCGTGCGAACGATGGTCTGCCTTTCGACGCTGCTAGCCCTGAACCTCTGTACGACGAGCGCACAAGCTCAGTACCGTTTCGATCACTGGACGACCGACAACGGGTTGCCGCAAAACTCTGTGCGCGACATTGTGCAGACGCGCGACGGCTATTTGTGGTTGGCAACCCTGGACGGCTTGGCGCGCTTTGACGGGGTGCGCTTCACGGTCTTTAACAAGAGCAATTCACCCGGTATCGTCAGCAACCGCTTTTTGCGGTTTTACGAAGATGGGCAGGGCGATCTGTGGGCCATCACTGAAAGCAGCGGCTTGACGCGGCTCCATAAGGGAGGCTTCACCACCTACACCACCGCGGACGGCTTGCCGGAAAACATCATTACCAGCATGGGGGGCGATGGGCAGGGCAATCTGCTGATGTTTTTCGGGCTGCGCATGTTCCGCAGGTTCGAGGATCAATTCCAGCCCGCCGATGACCTGCGCCTGACCGGTGCCCCTTTGCCGTCGGACAAGGCGCAACACCTGCCTGCGCTCATAGGCCTGGGAAAGGTGACCTGTTTTGTGGATGGACAAATGCTCCGGTGGACAGGGACTGACCTGCTGTTCGGCTTCCACCCGCCAGCGCAGGATCACAGCGGCCTGCTTTGGTTCGAGTCGAAGACCGGACTGATCCGTCTGGAAAACGGGCACATGGTCAGGATCAAGCAGCAACCAGATGGACTGCCGAGCGCACAAGCATATCTGGTTAATGGGCAATCCCCATCTTTACAGGCATTCTCCCGCAAAAAGGATGGCAGCCTCTGGTTGACTGACGTAGAGTCCAGGCAAAGCCATCTGGTGACACAACAACTTCCTGAAGGGCTCGATATTTATGTGGCTTATGCCGACCGGGAAGGCAATTACTGGTTTGGTACGTTGCTCAACGGATTGTTCCGCGTCCGCCGCCAAGCCGTCACGGCTTACACCAAAGCACAGGGCCTGATGGCGCGCGAGGTTTATCCGATCCTCGAAGATCGCGCCGGAACCATCTGGATCGGCAGTGGCGGAGATGGCCTGTTCCGCTTTCAGAACGGCGTGTTCAGCCAACTTCCTGGCTCTGTTTCTGCGGGGGCATACACTTCTCTGCTTGAGGATCACGCCGGGCGTATCTGGGCCAACGGGCGGCAACGCTTCGTTGACGGACGTTTGGTGCACGCGCCTACGGCGGAAGTTTTGCCGCCGGAAATGGGTAATTGCTGGACGATGTACGAAGACCAGGAGGGCGCCTTCTGGTTTGGCACGGAGCGCGGCGTGGGGCGCGACAAAGGTGGCGTGCGAACTCACTTCACCACCAAAGACGGACTGGCTGGTGATGACACCAAAGTCATTATTGGAGATGTCGCGGGCGGCCTCTGGCTGGGCAGCTACGGCGGCCTAACCCATTTCAGCGATGGACGCTTCAGCGCCTGGACCGAAACGGACGGCTTGCCGGGCAATACCGTGCGAGCCCTCAGACAAGACAGCGATGGCGTGTTGTGGATAGGCACATATGACAGTAGGGCTATTGCAAAGTCAGGGTTTGGAGCGCAAAAGCAAATTTAATGCGACTTGTGGTTGCGCATCGTAAGTTCTTCGCGCCGCTGGCAGGTTGGTC
>JANMSG010000883.1:0-6498 GCA_031389065.1 Acidobacteriota bacterium
AAAGCAAGCCAAGAACCCGCGAAGCGGGTGACAGCATTTAGCCCAGTCCGTAAGGGCTGGGACACAGCAAGGAAACCTTTTTCTAGCCCGCGTATGCGGGCGATAGATCAATTGATGAAAATCTATCGCCCGCATACGCGGGCTAAGAAAATCGAATCAAATTCATACCCCGCGCTGACGCACAGGGCGAAATGCTTACGCCCGCTTTCGCGGGCTAAGAAAGCAACACACCATTCACCCACTACCAGAGGCTTCACTCATTTGCCTTTTGCCTTTTGCTTTCCTGCTTATCTATGCCCAGGCCTCTATTTCAGTCCAACAACGGTTGCGTCCGTTCTCTTTGGCGCGATAAAGAGAATGGTCGGCGGCCGCAATCAATTCGTCTGGCTTGGTCTTGCGGTCAGCGATGATGGTGGCAACGCCTATGCTCAACGTGACATAGGGATTCACTTTGGAGCCGCCGTGCGGGATTTCGAGGGCCTCGATTTGGGCTCGTATGGTCTCTGCCACAACGAGCGCGCCTTTCTTGTCCGTGTCGGTCAGGACGACAACAAACTCTTCGCCGCCATAGCGCGCTGCCAGGTCTGTGCTGCGGTGTGCGGTCTCGCGCAATACAGCAGCCACTCGTTTCAGGCATTCGTCGCCTCCCTGATGACCATAGGTGTCGTTATAAGGCTTGAAAAAATCTACGTCCATCATCAAGAGAGATAGCGGGGTTTGAGTTCTTTGTGAGCGTTGCCATTCCTGAGTCAGGAATTCTGTGAAGCGACGACGATTCGCGATATCGGTCAAGCCGTCGAGACTGGCCAGTTTCTCCAGTTTGTCGTTTGCGACTTCGAGTTGTTCTGTGCGTTCGAAGAGTTCCGTGGTGCGTTCCCAGACCTGCTTTGTCAGTCTTTTCTCGTTGGCTTTCAGTTGATGTACGCGCAAAGCAAAAACACTCAGTGCCAGCGCTATGGAACCGATCACACACAATGCGAAGAACCAGCGCGTTTGATAAAAATACGGCTTCATATAAACTTCGAGCGTCGCTCCCGTTTCATTCCAGACGCCATCGCTGTTGGCGGCGATGACTTTGAAGGTGTAACGACCCGGCGGCAGATGCGAGTAACGCACACTGCGTCGTGTGCCTGCATCAATCCAATCATTGTTCAAACCAATGAGTTTATATTTAAACTGAATATATTCGGCTTTGATTGAACTCGGCGCGCTGTAATTAACTTCCAAATCGGATTGCCCAGGTTCAATCCGTAGTCCGTTTTTGAAATTCGTATTGGTGCGGTCAACGACAACCGATTCAATGGTCACCAGCGGCGTCTGCAAATTGTAAGGAACGACTTCTGGATCAATCACCACAACGCCGCCTTGTGTAGGGAACCATAGCTTGCCATCGTGTGCTTTGATGCCTGATGGTTGTCGCCCGCCGTTGCATTCTACAGAGAGCATTCCGTCCTGAGTGCCGTAAGCGACGCAATTGATTACCGTAGACTTGCCGTCAGCGTAGTCGTTGAGTTGCTGACGGCTGACGCGATAGATGCCGCGATTGCAGCTTATCCAGAAATTGCCGCGTCGGTCTTCAAGGATTTGAAAGACGCCGTTGTTAAACAGCCCGTTCTGCTCCGTATAGTTGGTGAAGCGCCCGTCTTTTAAGCGACTCAAGCCGCTGTCGAAGGTGCCAATCCAGAGCGCCCCATCGCTATCTTCGTAAAGGCTGCGAATGCGGTTGCCGACCAATCCATCATCTGTTGTATAGGAGGTAAAATGTTCTCCTTCAAGTCGAGCGATGCCATTTCGCGTGCCGACCCAGAGGTTGCTGTGTTGATCTTCGAGCAGGACGGTTACGTTATCGCTCGGCAAACCATCTTTGACCGTGTATGAAGTCAGCCTTCCAGCACGCTCCTTGAACAATCCGCTTCCTGTTGTCGCTATCCATAGATTCGCGGCGCGGTCTTGCAGGATTGCAGGAACGTTTTTGATCTTCTCATGCCAATTCGTAAACCTTCCGTTCTGGAATACAATCAGTTGGTCTGCCCCTACCACAAGACGACCTTGGTGATCTGCGCACAAGGCTCCGACACCGACTCTGGCTAGTTTATCTGTCGGCGAGGCGACAAAATATCCTGATTGATTTTTCTGTAAGGGCTTGGCTAGCGGATAGCTCGTGAAGCTGCCGTCAACAAATCGCGTCAAGCCGCCCCCGGAACCCATCCAGATGTTACCGGCGCGGTCTTCGCAGATCGGATAAATGATATTGTTGAGTAAGCCGTCAGACTGTGAGTAAGCGGTGAGAAATTGTCTGCTCAGACGATACAAGCCCTTGTCATTTGTGCCAACCCAGATTATCCCCTCACGATCACAAAAGACGGCTCTGATATGGTGACTCTCTATTCCGTCTTTCGCAGTATAGACAATGAACTGACCGTCCCGATAGCGCATGACTCTTCTCTCGCTATGGAGCCAGACATTGCCTTCGCTATCTTCCCCGGCGATTTTGATCCGCGTATCAGACGGCACTCCATCCAGTTTGGCGTAATGTCTCAGGTGGTCACCCGTCACTAGATAGACTTCGTTCGTCTGCGTGCCAAACCATAGATTGCCAGCGCGGTCTTCGTAGCGGAATCGGAAAAACTCATCGGGAGTCAGAGATACCGGAAACACGGTTTGCTCTTCGCCCCTGAAGCGCAGCAATCTGCCCGGTTCAAGCACCCAGCGCGCCTTTGACCTATCCACATATTCGCCCAATTTGCTCGGCTCGACGGCAGCCAAAGTATCGTTGTCAGTCCAGTAGAAGATATTTGCAGCAGTTAATGAACCGCCTGCACCCCAACGAAGATAATTTTTTTCACCGCCATCTAAGAAAAAAATCGGCAAGCCATCTTCAGCGCGCTGAATCCTGCCCACAAAGTTGTTTGGCAAGCCCTGTTTCGTAGTCAAAGAGGTGAACACGCCATCTCGGTAACGAACCAACCCGCCATCAACTGTGCCTGCCCACAGCGTTCCCCGCCCGTCCTCACACAGCGTCAGAAATTGATTGCTGCTGATGTCACCTACGGACCCTTTATTGAAGATACTGAAGCGCAAGCCGTCATAGCGCACCAGCCCGTCGTAGGTTGCAAACCACAGATAGCCGTCGCGGCTCTGCGTAATTGCCGAGACCGTACTCTGCGGCAAGCCATTGTTAGGGGTGAAATGGTCCAAGCGGTATTGAGCGTAAACTTGACTGGCTGTGAAATGGCAAAACAACAACACGAAGAAGAGCGCCGCACATCGAAGCGCTCGCCTGAATTTTGGTGAGGTGATCAGACGATCACAAAAGTCTACGATTCTCGACATGGTCTCTTGCGTATCAGGGATTCGATTTTACAACCTATGGGAGCAAAAAGGCGGCGTTTCATGTCCTGCACAGTGGCAAGGAGTGTGGTAGATGAACGCAAAGTTGTTTATCTACGCATCGTCCAATTCAGTCTTTGAGGCTATCCTCACGGGGCATTATAATCTACCTCAGAGCAAAAAAAACATTAATGTTACGTTCCTTTCGCGTTACTTTGTTCTTCACCAGACTTCTCTGACGCTCTTTCTTTGACGTATAATGCCTTTGTATTTCGGAGATCTGATTTACGGAAGCTTTCAAAGGGGTTCATCTTGTACAAAAAAATGAGCAAGGTCATAGGCGCTTTGATGATCGTCCTAATGTGCTGTGTGGCGCTTCGCGCAGCCGATGATCACCAAGCCGTAGAGGATAAAAAGCCGACATTTGAACTGAAAAGCCTGGCTTTCAAAAGCTTCGATTTGTCGAATAAAACGGCCCATGGTATGGCTTCCGTTGCAGTGAAAAATCCCTATGGCGCGTTCAAACTTGCAGACGTGAAGTACAAACTCAAATTGAATGACCAGGAGGTTGCCGAAGGGAAGTATGAAAAAGAGTTGGAAATTCCGGCCTCAGTCGAGGTCACACTGGAGTTGCCGTTTACAGTGGATATCACATCCATACCGGGTGTTGCCTGGAACACGATTACGGATTCATTGATCTTGCGTTATGAGCTTGAAACCGAGTTCACCGTCCCGCTTTTTGCGGCGCTCAAACACACGCAGAAATCTTCCTTCAAAGGCGATCTCACACTCGGCGAAGCCTTCGCCTCTGTATCAAACAAGCTGAAAGAAAAACTTTTCGGCAAGCCGTAAAACATCTTTCAGGTCGAATACAGCAGAGTGATTCGTCCGAATTCTTCAATTCGACAGGTTACTGCTGTTGATGAAGTGCAAGCAGAGTCGCTCTGCGCCGTCTTTGGCTAGGTAACGATTGCGAACGGCTGCAAGAGTTTCAAACTTGCGCCCTAAACAAGTGACGCGCACCAAATCGAATTCAACCGGCGCGTTCTTCACAAACAGGCGCATTCCCGTCTGGCTAAGATTTTCCGTAAAGGTGTCTTCACTTCCGAGCAAAGCTAAAGAGTCATTGAAATACTCTATGCGAATATTTTCTACACGATTTTCGCGCCGGTTTCTTCTTCTCTCCTGGCCGCCCCATTTGCTGGGTCTGAAGGTTGCCCAGGGCTTATCGAGGAAACCAGTTGGCGGATGCTCGCCGATGAATTCCAGAGCGACAATTCTATCGCCATTTTTAGGCGGCTCGACGCGACGCACCAGCGCATAAGTATTAAAGCTTGCGTCTGCGAATCCATGGGTTCTCAACTTTGTGGGCAACGGCAGCGTTACATACAAAACGGTGTTTTGTCGAACCCGTTTACGCAAATGCAGAGTCACGCCGGTTCTACTGACATCTATGGTCTGAGTCATCTCATGCCATTTGTTGCCGGAACGATCAAACCCCGCCACACGCGCAGGGATACGGAGATTGAAACGCTGGCTTCGGCGGCGATTGTCGTCTTTTACAGAGCTGGAAGACTCGTGATAAACGGCTTTTGTCCCCGGAGTTTGATTCACATTTAAGGTGATCTCTTGTGATGCAGACCGTCTTGAATTGGCAGGTTTATCGCTGCTCAATACTTGAGAAATGGCAGCATGTGTCCCTGTCGTTTTTCGCGCTTCATTGATCGTCTGCAAAGTGGATTTGGTCGTTGGTTGTTGGCTCGTTGTGGTTGCCGCCGCTTGTGGCGGCTTCGCATGTGCCAGAACATACATATGATAGTCGGCGCGCTTTCTGAAATTGGCAAGGATTGAAAAAGCCCATGAAAGTTTGGTGAACGCCGCGTCCATCTTTTCCACAAGCTTTTCGTCTGCGCCGATTCGCAATTTGTAGGAAGGATAAAGAATGGCAAAGGCATCTTGATAGGCCTGCAACACCCGTTCATAAGTGGCCGTCTGTTCCAAACCGAACAATTCATAATGCGTGGTGGCGGTTTCGATTTGATTAAATAAGCGGCTCAACCCCAAATGATATTCGCTGCTATCAATCGAAGAGCCCTCCTCCGTGTGAGGGATGGAC
Source organism: Acidobacteriota bacterium (assembly GCA_031389065.1). Lineage (GTDB taxonomy): Bacteria > Acidobacteriota > Blastocatellia > UBA7656 > UBA7656 > JACQDB01. The sequence continues at coordinate 5,447 of JANMSG010000883.1, forward strand.
TGCATAGAGTGGATTGCTTTTGTCAATAATTCTGCCAAGTAACACCTCTTAAAAATAGCTTTGAATTGCTGCGCTCAAAATAGAGGGCGATAGATAAAACAACTATTAAATATGTCGCCATTATCAATTCATTGATTTACTCGGTCAATAGTTGTTTTTCTTAACAGAATTGATTGTGTTGTAAAACGAGGAGTTGTAAAATTCCGAGCGACACATAAGGGTCTGTGTTATATCCGCCAGCTTTCCGGCAAGAGCGTCCGTGCTCTCTACTAAAACTTGCGCCACAGGTAATCGCCTGCTTCACAGGCGAGTCGAAGGAGGTCAGCCATGCGTAGGGTTACTTTTACAACCGTGAGTTTGCTTATCCTGCTTTGCTTTTCGATACACGCATCCAGTCAATCGCGTGAAACGAAGAATGCTTCGCCGACTGCGTCCATCAGCGGGCGCGTGATGCTTGGCGAGCAACCTGCATCAGGCGTGATGGTGGCGCTGTCGCAACGACGTATAGGCGGCAATCAAAATATGCTCTTAACAAAAGCTGTGACCGATAGCGAAGGCCGCTTTCAACTGACTAACATAACGGCAGGCGTTTACCTTGTCGCCCCCCTTGCCCCAGGCTTTCTGGTGCCCACCGAAGGAAACCCTTATGAAGAAGGCAAGAGCGTCACCGTTGAGGAAGGAGAAAGCGTTGAGGATGTCAATTTTTCAATCAAACGCGGCGGCGTAATTACCGGCCGCGTCACGAATGAAAACCGCGAACCGATTATCGAAACTTATGTGAATCTGATGAAGATTGACGGAAACTTCTATCCGCGAAATCAATATATGCACATGACGGATGACAGAGGCGTGTACCGCATCTATGGCTTGCCCGCAGGTCGTTACAAAGTAAGCGTTGGAGAACATTCTGACAGTGGCACGATCATGATAGGGATGGGGAACGTGCGTTACCAGCGCACCTTTCATCCTGACGTTACGGATGAAGCGAAAGCTGAAATTATTGAATTTACCGACACGTCAACACTCGTGGCTTCGCCGCCGTCGCTTAATTC
>JANMSG010000891.1:0-3874 GCA_031389065.1 Acidobacteriota bacterium
CGAGCCCGCCGCTTGGATCGCTGACCGTACCAAGGAGGGTCGAAGTCACCGCTTGCGCCGCCGCAGAGCTGGGAAGAGACATCGCGAGATACAACAGCACCATCCAGATCATAGATCATAGATGCTCGATTTGGCTTTTCATTGTTGTACCTCCCAAGGCTTACTGCTTCCCTCTAATCATTTGATAGAAGGCTAAGGTTGGTGAATTTGCTTTGTGTCATCCCTACATTCAATGTCACCCTGTAAATGTTCACGCTATACCGCTCGCAGTGCAGCAAAGTCCATTTTCTGCGTCACGATTGAAATCCTTTTTCGATACGTATCAATTTTGAAATTAGCCAATAGGCTCGTCAACCACTGACGAGAACACTTCCTGCACTTTGAATGCATTCTTTCTTGTTCATGATATGGATGGATAGAAAATGATCGCAGTTGCGGAATCGCATTGTTGATGATTAGATTGTTGAGATGTCTATTCATAAGCGGTCTCGACACTTATAGAATTCTGCAATGCTGCCTCTCCATTGGTGCCATCAAGCCAGTTTGCCTTGTCCTGATTCCGGCATCACTCTCACCGCTCAACTCCCAATCCACCATTTGGAGATAGAGTCATCATACGCCGAAAAGAATGCGGTATCAACAAATGAATTTTATGAGGGAGGTCAGTGGGTGCAATTAAAAGTGAGACTCAAGCAACAATACCTTCGCCAATTTTTTTAGGGCAAATTCTGATACCATATTTTGCGGTTACTATTTTAACCCCTACAATATACAGACACAATTTCACCGTTTTTAGGCTAAATTTGAAAATTGGCGAAGGTATTGAAGCAAAAAAGAAGTTTCCTTTTTCCAGCCCTGAAAGGGCGAAATTCAGTAGCCTGGTGCATCGCGCCAGGTAAGAGCCAGTACCACAGAATAGCCCTGAAAGGGCGCAATAATTCTTCGCGCCTTCAACGATTACGCCCTTTCAGGGCTGGGAGTTAAGGGTTCGCTCGTCCCCAGCCCGTTGGACTGGGCTACTGAATTTCGCCCTTTCAGGGCTGCGAACTAGAACTGACGAAAACTTATTGTCAAACCAATAGCTGAAACCGAGTCCCACTTTTACTTGCACCCGAGGTCAGTGGCAAACATCACTGGCGCTACAAAATTATTTCAACTTAGCGGGAACAACAGCGAATATGACGAGGCTAGAATTTCAATGAATCAGAAGGGAATGAATGGGGAATGCTTAAGAAGAAAGGTAACCGACGAGATAGGTTGATTCACCGCAGCAACCAAAGGGTACGCAGAATTATTGAAATATCTCACCATAGCTTTGTGTCTATGCAGAGAAGCTCTCTTTCAAACGCCTTCTTTTCACGCCCAGACAACCTGTCTTACTACTATCGAAGAAAGAGGCGACTTCACTTTTTCGCGTAGTAACCCTTGCGAGTGATGATCGCTAATTTGCCTTCACGTTTTTCCACATCCGTTGATGGCGAGAGTTTTATCTTGCGGTAATTGCCATCCTGTTTCGTGTTCGTTGAAACATAGCCAATAGCGTAACGTGTGCGTAACTGCGCGATCAATTCACTGAGTTTGGTATCTAACTGATCTTTCTTACTTTTTAATACGATGCCGCCAGTTTTTTCGGCATACGTTTTGACATCGCCTCTGAAAAACAGACCTTTTACAGCATAAAAGAATGGGTCGTATTTCAAGACTGTGGCGTTTAGGCTATTGATGTTCAAAGCACAAACCACGCTTCCAGCTTCAAACACTTCATTGAGGGCTTCTCGTTCGGAATGTCCTTGACCGATTTTTTGTGTCGAAAGGTTGTCCGATACGACGATGATGACACGACGACTTGCGGGATTTGCAGCCTTTTGCAGATGCGTTGCCGCTTGATACAGAGCTTCATGCAAAAGTATCCCGTCACGTCCCAAAGCCTTGCTATCGATTGCCGCAATCTTGTCTGCAATCAACACTCTATCCTTTGTAAAGTCTTGGATGACAGCCGTCTTTGAAGCTGTTCCCATGACGGCGACTTCATCGGAGTCTTTCAAAAGATTGAGCGCTATGATCGTTCGGTCGCGCATCTCGTCCATAAATCCCCAGACGCTGCCGCTGGTGTCTATCAATAATAAAATTGAGAGAGGAAGCTTATCTTGTGAGAAATGAGTAATCTCCTGTTTGACGTTATCTTCATATAGAGAAAAATCTTCTTTCTGCAAATTGCCAATGACGCGTCCAGTCTTCTTGTGCACAACCTGTGCGTCAAGCACAACAAGCTCTGTGCTGAGTTTTAGAGTTTGCTCGGTTGGCACCTGGGCGGCACTATTTTTGGCGGTACCTAGGAGAATGAGAAGTAAGCTAATAAGGTGAATGCGTATAAAAATATTCATTTGAAAATGCGGAATGATTTGGAAAACAAATTCTCTGTTTGATTGCCGGAATCGAATATAGCCAGTCCTACGCACGAAAGTCTAAATTGTGAGTTATCTGCAAGTCAACTTTGAAAACGGCAAGGCGATTCAGGTTGACATTGCAAGCATCGGTGAATTACGGTTTTTGATCTGATGACAATCCAATCCGAGTGGAACAATGACTGACAAAAAAATATTGAAAACGTTCACTACATTTTTACTAACCATCTCAATCTTTCTCGTATCCTACCCGACAAGCGGACAAACGAAGAAGCCGGTACCGAATTCTCCCTTGGTCGCAAGCGCAAAACCTAAGCTCGTGCTTGTCATCGTGATTGATCAATTTCGCTATGACTTTCTCGAACGATTCGAAGACCTATTCGGCAAAGACGGATTTCGTCGTTTGATGAACGAGGGCGCTTTCCTAACAAACGCCAACTACGATTTTATACCGACCTATACAGCTCCCGGTCACGCGGCTGTCTTTACTGGTTCTGTTCCTTCGCAAAACGGTGTCGTCGGCAACAATTGGTTTGATCGCAACACAGGCAAAAATCGCGTGATGGTTTCAGACACAGAAGCCCGCTTGGTGACCAGTCAAGGAATCCAATCGCAAACCGGCGCACCCAGCCCGCGCGTCATGATCGGCACGACGATTGGCGATCAGATGCGTTTGTCCGATAATTTTCAATCGAAAGTTATCGCCATTTCACAAAAAGATCGAAGCGCGGTTCTGCCGGGAGGGCAACAACCCAACGGCGTTTACTGGTTTCAGGCCTCGGATGGAACCTTTGTGACGAGCGATTATTATTTCAAAAATCTTCCCGCCTGGGTTCAAGATTTCAATACGAAAAATCGCCCAGATAAATATTTTGGCAGAAAGTGGGAACGCGCTTTACCAGAATCTGCTTACGCGCGCGCGCAAAAAGAGAACACGCCGATCCAAAAATCTGCGCTCGGAGAAAAGTTCCCATACACGCTTACAGGCGGTGTAGATAAACCGGGACCAAGATTTTACTCCACTTTTGAACTTACGCCTTTTGCCTCAGAGTATCTTGCGGATCTGGCGAAAGCTGCGATGGAGGCGGAATCATTGGGATCGGATCAGTTCACGGACTTGTTGTCCGTCAGTTTTTCAGCGCCCGATTTAATCGGACATGCGTATGGTCCGGATAGTCAGGAAGTTTTGGATACCTTTGTTCGGCTCGATAAAGTTATCGCGGATTTATTGAACTTCATTGATCGCAAAATCGGCTTGCAAAACACCATTATTGCCATGACCGGCGATCACGGGGTTTCCCCAATTCCTGAATATATGCGATTGATGGGTCTTGATGCGGCGCGCCTATCGGGTCAAGCCGTTACGACAGCCGTCACTAAAGCTTTGAATGATAAATTCGGCAGAGATGAAAAATGGGTGCAGGCATTTGTCAACGATCAAATTTACATTGACCCAAGACCAGTCGCCG
>JANMSG010000910.1:0-9657 GCA_031389065.1 Acidobacteriota bacterium
CGACGCGCCGGTCTCGGAATTTACTATCGTTGACCACATCACGCATTTTCAAGAGGTTGAAACTACGCCTTATCCGAAGGCCGGCGATGCGAATCCCACGGTAAAACTTGGAATCGTCAATGCAGCGGGCGGCGCAACGCTCTGGGTGGATATTTTCAAATATGGCACCGTAGAACCGCTCATCGTTCGCGTTGGTTGGACACCTGACGGGAAAAAAGTTTTTTACGAAATTCAGAATCGTGAACAGACCTGGCTTGATCTCAATTATGCAGACCCAATCACTGGCAATTCTCAAACCCTGCTGCGCGAAACCACAAAAACCTGGGTCGATGTTGGCACTGTCGAAGAGCCGCAATACTTGAAAGATGGAAGCTTCCTCTTGATGAGCGAACGAAGTGGGTGGCAGCACCTGTATCACTATGACGCCACTGGCAAATTGATTCGTCAGGTCACCGATGGCAAATGGGAAGCGCGAAACCTGCACGGCGTAGATGAAGCAAACGGCTTGGTCTATTTCAGCGGCACCAAAGACAGCCACATCGCGCCGCAGGTCTATCGCATCAAACTCGATGGCACGGGACTGACGCGGCTCTCTCAGACAGAAGGGTCGCATACGGCAAACTTCAATCCGTCGTTTACCCATTTCATTGATAGCTGGAGCGATATCAACACGCCGACGCAGGTTCGTTTGTTGAAAGCCAACGGAACCGTAGCGCGAGTGATCGATGAAAACCGAGTTGAGGTGTTGAAGCAGTACAAGTTGAGCAAGCCCGAACTCCTGCAAGTCAAAACGCGCGATGGTTTCGTAATGGAAGCGATGATGATCAAGCCCGTAAACTTTGACCCGGCAAAGAAGTATCCGGTGATGAGTTTTACTTACGGCGGACCGCACGCGCCGCAAGTCCGCAATGGCTGGGGCAGCACCACCTATATGTGGTATCAGATGCTTGCGCAGAAAGGTTACATCGTCTGGGTTTGCGACAATCGCACGGCAAGCGGCAAAGGTGCCGAATCGGCGTGGCCGCTCTTTCACAACTTTGGCGAATCCGAATTGCAGGATTTGGAAGACGGCGTGAATTATTTGAAGAGTCAGGCTTACGTGGACGGCTCAAGAATTGGCATTTCGGGTTGGAGCTATGGCGGGTTTATGACTTCCTATGCGCTGACCCACAGCAAGAGTTTCAAGATAGGCATCGCCGGAGGCAGCGTCACCGACTGGCGACTCTACGATACGATTTACACAGAGCGTTATATGGGAACGCCACAGAACAACCCGGAAGGCTATAAGAAGAGTTCGGTGATTGATGCTGCGAAAGATTTGAGCGGCAAGATACTCCTCGTACACGGCATGATTGATGACAATGTTCACATGCAGAACACGATTCAGCTTGCCTATGAATTGCAGAAAGCCGGCAAACAATTTCAATTGATGTTGTATCCGAAATCGCGTCACGGCGTCGTTGATCCTTTATTGGTGAAGCATATGCGTTCGATGATGACCGATTTCATCTTGCAGAATTTATAAGTCTAGAGTCTAGAGTCTGGAGTCCGGAGTCTGGTATCGGTTATTTAAAATTCAAGACGGCTTTTGATTCGATAACATTGCGTAATTATATGGATACAAAACTTGTTAGCGATTCTTGCGCCAAGACAATTCAATTTGAATTCGGGCTCCGGACTCCAGACTCTAGACTCTAGACTCTAGACTTTTTTAATTGGAAAATGTATTGCGCCTGCTGTATAAATAACTGGGCTTGAACTTATTCCACTTGGCCAGCGTAGAGTGGTTTGAGTTTCTGGAAAATTTCACACACTTATCAGGAGAATAAAGATTATGCAGTTAAAAAAAATAATGCCTATGCTGATTATTGCGTTGCTGGTGGTTGCGTCGTCCGCAATATCGGCAGCCGCATTTGTACAAGACAAAGTAGTTTCAGGCAGATACAAAGGCATTGCCAAGAGCGAAGCAATGGGTGATTTGCCAATTACCGTTAATCTCATAAATACCAGCGGAAAACTTTCCGGCGCCATTGAAACCGCTCAAGGTGCAGCCGCCATCACTGGTGGCACGATTGACGAAGCGACAGGCGCTGTAAAAATGACTTTCGATGCCGGCGGCACCGAAGGCACCGTTGTCGCGACTTTCAAAGATGGCGTCATCACCGGCAAATGGGATTTAGGCGGAATGGGCGGTCCCATTGAATTGAAGAAAGATGGCGCTGCTGCGGCTACCCCTGCACCAACTCCTGCACCTTCTACACCTGCACCTTCTACGCCTGCACCCGCAGGTGGCGCGACGGCATCTCTTGCAGGTGATTTTGAATGCTCTGCCGATGTGATGGGTCAAGCCATGCCTTTTACGCTCAAGCTAAAACAGGAAGGCGACAAAATTACCGGCGAAAGCACCTCCGATCAAGGTACGACAGCGATCGCCAACGGCAAAGTTGTTGGCAACAAATTGAGTTTCTCAATTGAAACTCCGAACGGCATCGTCTCTTTTACCTCCGAATTCAAAGACGGCAAGCTCGTTGGTAAATATGATTTCGCGGGTCAAATGACAGGCGATTGGTCAGGCAAGAAAAAATAGGTTCTTTGCAAATTTTTTAACACTAGGATTGCGGATTGGAAGACAACTTCTTAGTTCGCAATCCTATTTCTTTTATCATCTTCAGTAAAAATCATAGCTTCTCACTTTTATTCAACCGCTACTGCAAAACGGAAATTACCAATAATGAAAATTCTTGTCATAGGTTCAGGCGGTAGAGAACACGCGATCTGCTGGAAATTCGCTCAGAGTCCGCACACCACAGACCTCTATTGCGCGACTGGAAACGCAGGCATTGCCGAAGTCGCAACTTGCTTAAAAGCCAACCCAAGCGACGTCAACGCGCTTGCGGAATTGGCTGAACAGATCGGCGCAGATTTAACTTTTGTCGGTCCCGAAGCGCCGCTTGTTGCAGGCATAGCCGAAGCCTTCCACGCGCGCGGCCTGCGCCTGGTCGCGCCTTCACAGGCTTCAGCACAACTTGAAGGCAGCAAGATTTTCGCCAAAGAATTTATGGCGCGCCAGGCGATTCCGAGCGCTCGCTTTGCCGCTTGCGATTCGCTAGAGGCGGCGCGTGAAGCGATGAAGCGCCAGTTCACATTTCCCGTAGTCATAAAAGCCGACGGACTGGCAGCGGGCAAGGGAGTTTTTATCGCAAACGACCAGCAGGAATTTGACGAGGCGTTGAACGCGATGATGAGCGAGCGCGTCTTTGGCAATGCCGGCTCGCGCGTCGTTCTAGAAGAATGCCTGTTTGGACGCGAAGCCTCGCTGATGATTTTCACCGACGGACGTGATTACAAAATCATCGCGCCGGCGCAGGATTACAAGCGCGCCAACGACAACGACGAAGGGCTAAATACGGGTGGTATGGGTTCATTTTCGATAGACGGCTTGCTTGACGATGCGCTGCTTGCAAAGTGCCGGCGGGAGATCATCGAGCCGACGCTTGAAGGCTTGCAGGCCGAAGGCCAGCCGTTTCGCGGTGTGTTATACACAGGGCTGATGTTTACTGACGATGGCCCGAAGGTGATCGAGTACAACGCCAGACTGGGCGACCCGGAAACCCAGGCGGTGATGGTGAGACTGGAAAGCGACCTCGTGGAAATTTGCGAAGCGATTATAGATAATCGCATTGGCTCAACAGATGTGGATTGGAGCGCAGATCCATCCGTCTGCCTGGTCGCCGCATCGGGCGGTTATCCGGGAGATTTCGAGAAGGGCAAAATTATCAGCGGGCTTGATGAAGCCAGTCTTGTCGAAGGTGTGACGGTTTTTCACGCCGGCACAGTTTTTGATGACGACGATATGTATATAACCAACGGCGGGCGAGTGCTTGGTGTAACGGCGCACGCCAAAACGCTTGATGAAGCGCGAGCCCAAGCGTATGAAGCTATCAGCAAAATTAGTTTCGAGTGCATGCATTATCGCAAAGACATTGCCTTGCTGAAGAGTTAGAAGGTTCATCGCAATGAAGATGTCCGGCTATAACCACCTCTTCCCCGCTACGCGGCAACAGCGTAATTCGAAAAGTATTCATCATTCGATTTAGACACCGATACGCAACTTAAAAGTACCCAATTTTCTGCAAACCGTTTGCGTTAATCGCCTGGCTGTTCTACAACGCTACGTTGCTGTTCTCCCTCAAAACTCTGGTACTTCTTCAAATCATCCTCAGTGAATTCTACGGCGAATTGCAGGTGACCACATCGCGGACAACCGTAAGCTCGTACGGGACGACCACCTATTCCGAATGCTTTTTTGAGCTTAGATTCGCCAGTCGGAGTAAATTTTGATGTGTCTCCATCAGAATGAGTGAGCTCCCCTTCAACAAGAGAAGAGCTACCACATGCGCTACAGTGCATTCCAATACCTCCCGTGTTGAATATGACAATACCTTTGTGCTGCCTTACTATTCAAACGATTGTAATTCTGCTGACGTCTTGAGTATTTCAACATTACTACAAAGATTAGCGTCCAACTATATCTTAGGACGCCCTGACTTCCAATTCAGGGCGATGCTCTATTAAAAGCCGCGTATAAAACCTTCAGTGTTGGGTTCTACCTATACTAAATTTTCTAATTGCTCAGTAAGGAGTTGTTCATGTTGTTAAAACTCTGCTCTGTGCGTGCTTCCTATCAGGAAAACGCAAAGCTTCGTTTACGGATTCGCTTCCGCTGTGCCTGCATCTTTGATGAGAATAACATCTGTCGTTTCGTTGCCACGTGAACAGATTAACTGCTTGCCATCGCGTGACCAGGCATAACTGTAGATAGAGTCGGCTTGAAATTGTGTCAGTTGTTTAGCAGCACCGCCATCAATCGGTTGCAACCAGATATTCGAGACTCCTACTTTGTTGTCCACATACATAATCCCTTTGCCGTCAAACGACCAGGTGAATTGCCCCTGCGGTATACTGAAACTCTTGATGGGTGATCCGCCTGCAATCGGAATGATGCCAACTTTGGACAATGAATTTGGCTGTTCATCCTGATACTGACAAGCTATGAATTTTCCATCGGGCGAAATTTTGGGCCACACCGAAACATAGGTTGTCAGTTGCACAGCATCGCCGCCATCTATCGGCATTTTCCAGAGATTTGGTTTACCGGATTCGCTGATCGCTGCGTACACCACCCACTTGCCGTCAGGCGAGATCGTTGGATAGAAGGCGCTTGCGCCTTGCGTCAATTGTTTCTGATTGCTGCCATCGAGATTCATTCGCCAGACCTGAAAAACACTGGGGTCATTGCCGCGATTCGAATTAAAAACAATGTAGCTTCCATCCGCCGCAAGCGATGGATACGCGTTCATCCCCGCATTGGATGTGAGTTGTTTTTTATTCTTTCCTTCGCCATCCATCATCCAAATATCAACCGCGCCGCTTTCTTCCGACATATAAACCAGCTTTGCGTCGGGTGTCCATGACAGATAGCCGTAGGTAATTGAGCCTGTAGTTACCTGTTTAGCTTTGCTGACATCGCCATTAGGTGCCAACCATAATTGAGCAATCACATTGGCTTGCAGGGTGACGAGTGAATTGGAGTCTTTGGTCAAACTCACGCCCGCATAGTTGGTTAATCCATCTGTAAGTCTTCGCGCTTTGCCTTCAGGGTAAGAAATCTGGAATAGTTGAAATTTGTTGGAACCGGGTCCTCTTTCTACGCCGCTCAACATCAAGCCACTACCGTCTGCAAGCCAGGCGAGACTTGTGATGATTGCCCATTTTTGCGTACCGATGACCTGCTCGCTGCCGTCTGACAATTGCACTCCAAGCAGTTCAACACGAACCCCATCATCTGTTCTTCTGGTCGTCGCCGCCAACACTTTCCCATCAGGCGACCAGGCGGTTGCTATAAAGAAATTACCGCGTGAATGCAAGGCGACCTGTTGTTCGTTCGAGCCGTCTTCATTGACAATTAACAAGCCGCTTTCGCCTTTGTCTGAATAGTTGCGAATGAAAGCGAAGCGTTTGCCGTCAGGCGAAAACGATATGGCACTATCTACATCACCAAGCACCTGGGTGGGTGGCGTACCGCCAAGCGAAGGAACTTTGTAAAGGTTGCGAATTGGGACTTCCTTCTTGCGTTTACTGAAATAGATGAAATTACTATCCGGCGAAAACGTCAAATCGTTAATTAGACTATCATCTGGTTCAACAACCGTGACATTGCCGGTTGTGGCAGTCTGTCTGACCATCAGGGTTTGTTTACCTGCGTCTAAGGCAATATGCGCGACATATTTGCCGTCCGGAGAAATGACTGTACCGATAGATTTACCTGTAGTGGTTAGCTTGGATATCTTCGTCGTTTGAAATGCCGGAGCGTTTCTTGATTTGGCATTTTTGTTCCAGACCAGCGCATACCATAAGCCTACAGCCGCCAGAGCAAAAACCATCAGCCCACCGATCACCATCCAGCGCTTGCGCCTGACAGCGGGCAATGCACCGGTCACAACGCCACTGACCGCGCCGCTGTTTGCCATCACCATATTGGAATTCACAGAGGAAATATCAGATGGCTGAGTCATTTGATATGGCGGTTGTGAAGCGGTCGGCGCAGTATAGGATGGCGCGCCGCTGGGTAGAGAATGCGAATCGCTTGATAGCGGGTGTGAGTCGCTCGGAATCGTTGGAGGAAACGACCCCGAAACCGTCGGTTGCACATCATATTCCCGTACCAGGTCGCGCAAATCTATGGCTACGTCTTTGATAGATTGGAAACGTTCGGCAGCGTCTTTTGCCATGCACTTGCGAACGATGCGTTGCAACTCAGCGGGCGCATTCAAATTCAACTCTCGGATGGGTTGAGGCTGCGAGTAAATAATTTTATGCAGGGAATCAATGAGTGAATCGCCTTTGAAAGGTTTCTGATTCGTCGTCGCTTCATAAAGAATGCAGCCGAAAGAAAAAATATCCGAACGCTGATCAATCTCTTTGCCTTGCACCTGTTCAGGCGACATATAACCGAGCGTTCCCATAACCATTCCAGGCTGCGTTTTATTCATCACAGCGGTTGCCGCTTCTTCGAGTTCCGCACCCGTAGGCGCTGCGGCTTTCGTGTCGCTCGCTTCAACCAATTTCGCTAAACCGAAATCTAAAATCTTCGCGTAACCGTCACTCGTTATCATGATGTTTTCAGGCTTGAGGTCGCGATGAACGATTCCGGCAGAATGTGCTTTCGCCAAACCTTCTGCGGCTTGTGCGAGGTAATGGAGCAATTTCTTCAGGTCTTTTCTCTCTTTGTGAATCTTGTGGTGGAGCGTCACGCCATCAACGAACTCCATAGCCATATAATGAATCACGCCCGAAGATGGAACCGAGGCAGAAGGGTTGCTTGCCGCGATCTGGGCTTGCGAAACTTCAATGATTTGGCTGGGATTGGCTTGTCCGATTTCATAGATGGTGATGATGTGCGGGTGATTGAGAGCCGAAGCCGATTTCGCTTCCTGAACAAATCGCCGCACGCGGTCAGCATCTTCGATGAGATGCTCCGGCAAAATTTTCAAAGCCACAGGACGTTCGAGATTGGTGTCCTGGGCTTTATAGACTTCGCCCATGCCGCCAACGCCGAGAAGTGAAGTGATTTTGTAATGCCCGATGATGGAACCCACTGTGAGAGACATAAAAATTAACCTCGGCAATGATATTTTCGTCCGCAGAGTATCACTAGAAAATTAAAATTTCAATGAAGCATTCCTGTGAAATGTGAGGAGGAAGGCGACAACCTGTCAGAACCGCTTGCGGTAGCGGGCGGGTTCTTGCATCAGTCAACCCGCCCGCTACCGCAGGCGGTTCTGACCTTCCCCACGTAACTTTGTTCGCTGTGATCATCTTGTCGCGCGTCGGCGGCGCAGATACAATCTCGGTGTTCGGCACACTGCAAATTCAAAGAAAAACTTTCGGAGCAAATCTTCAGATGACAAACAGACTCTGTTGCGCCACTTTGGTGTTGCTGCTTTCCATCACAACGTTTGCGCAATCGGCGAAACCTGCCGCGCCTCCAGCTACGGCGGCAACGCTTGACGGGCGAATCAGATCCGAAGTCGCTAACTTCAAAGGCAAAGTTTTTCTGTTCGCAAAAAATTTGGACAGCGGCGCGACCTACTCTTTCAACGGCGATGAAAAGGTTCGCACCGCAAGCACGATTAAGACCGCGATTATGGTTGAAGCTTTTGCCCGCGTCGCAGAAGGCAAAGCGAAATGGAGCGATGAGTTGGTTTTGACTACCGCGAAAAAAGTTTCCGGTTCAGGCATATTGCAGGAGTTGTCCGAGGGTTTGAAATTGACGCTGCGCGATTGTGTGAATCTGATGATGATTCTCAGCGACAACACGGCTACGAACCTTGTGCTTGACGCGCTGACGACTGATGCAGTGAATGCGCGTATGGATTCGTTAGGTTTGAAGAACACTCGGTCACTGAGGAAAATCGGCGGTGGTGGTGAAAGCGCGGCAGGGAAAGATGCCGAAAACAAAAAGTACGGCTTGGGCGTGACCACTCCGCGCGCGATGGTGACCTTGATGGAAAAACTCGAAGACAGCGAAGTCGTAAGCAAAGAAGCCTCGAAAGAGATGCTTGCCTTGATGAAGCGCGAGCAAGGTCACAACGGTATCGGTCGCACCTTAAACGGCATTTCGATGGCTACAAAATCGGGCGCGCTCGACGCGCTGCGCAGCAACGTCGGCATTATTTACTCGAAACGCGGGCGCATAGCAATGGCAATAACCTGTGACAATATGCCGGACATAGATTGGACGCAAGACAACGCGGGTTACTTGATGTTGTCGCGCCTGTCACAGCTTTTGCTTGATGGATTAGGTAAGTAGTCCAAGATTTGTGATGAAATCTTTAGAGTGCTAAAAGGCATATGGAAAATCCTTCGGACTCTTTCACTTCCACGTTACCATTGAATGAGTGGTATCGGGTTCGTTTTGACGTTGACTACATCTATCGCAATGTAAAACCACCGGGCAAAGAGGCGTGGAGTGATCAGCTATCTTGGCAGTGCATCAATCGAGTTTGTTTCTTTGCCGCTGATTTGTATGGTTCAGATGAGATTTATATTTTCATAGACGAGCGCCCCGAGAGTTACATAATTCCTATAGAGGCTGATGGCGGGCAAGAGTTTTTTCAAGAACTAATCAGTCGCCGTTTGTTTGATGCTGAGATGGCGATTCAATCGGCTAAGGCAACTAATGAAATGTTTTGTTATCCGTCTGTGGAGAAAGAGCCTGATACCGAATAACATTTGAGAGGAGAAGTTATGAGCGAGCGATTTGCATGTAGACTACGATATTCACAGCACGCAAGCCGATGAGAGGTAGATGGGGCTTAGGCGTCGCGGCATCGAATCGGTGATTGTGCGTTATCCTCACGAAGGTCATGGTTTGCGCGAACCTTTGCATCGCCCAGACCAAACCAATAGAATGCTGGCGTGGTTCGATAAATTCATCAAGCCAGGTGCTGAATAAAATTGAATAGCCTATAACCTCTGTTTTGCGGCTCTGCCGCTTTGATGTGCGGGGAGTCTGTGACTCCCCGTGTGGCATATACTCTTTTTCCTTCGGGGCTACGCCCCAAATGAGCGGCGTAGCCGCAAGAGTGGGGAGGC
>JANMSG010000924.1:0-3146 GCA_031389065.1 Acidobacteriota bacterium
CGCTGGTGCTTTTTGGTCCAGAGATGGACGAGATTATGAAGAAAACGGTCGCAGTCATTTCGTATTGTAACCGGAACCCTGCTTCTTTCAGGAATCTCCTTTTCACGACGGACTACCTCCTTCAAGGATTGCCCGGTATTACTCTAGTTATTTTGGAGCAGGGACTTGAGCCAAGCTTGAAGCAAAGCGACCTTCCGCTTAATTGCCATCTTGAGCTAGTCAACGAGTCCGATTGTCGCAACCTTAGCCACCCTCTACAGCGCGGCTTTGACCTGTTTGAATCGAACAAAGACTTTTTCATTTCTCTTGATAGCAATGTTTTCCTCACACGCGAGGACATTAGAGCCAACTTGTTACAGTGCCGCGACTATGATGTTGCCCGCTCATTTCGTGAGATTTACGATTTGAATGAGCCGGATACGCTCAGAATTTTGAATGGCGATGTACGTTGGGATTATGACGGCGCTTATTCATCTCGCAAGAAAACGACGCTTTACGATTCCTGGTGCATGGTCACCCGGAAAGCGCTGTGCAGGATGTCTGGGGGAGAGAAGTTTGCCCTTCAAGGCGAGGAGCAATTGTCAATGAAGGCGGAAGAATGGCTCCGGGTTTACGACTCGCCAAACCTGGCGCGGCGTCTATCTTCTGATTGAGCATTCTTCAATCGCTCAGGAATTCAATTTACGATTTGGAGAATTGCCTTTACCCTTACGCCGTTGCGGCGCGGGATTCATTATGCGCGTATTGATTTCCTCAAGCCATAAATATCCAGCCCTTCATGAAGTAGGAAGCGGTCTGCACCCCAAGCCTGTCCCCTCCGGGTCTGGCTTCTTGCTTCAAGATTTGTTAGTCAAAGGGTTGGCGGAATTAGGTCACGAGGTTTTCTATCACTTGCGAAAAGGCACAGGTAAAGCGTTACCCGCCGGGGTCACATTGATTTCTGAACCGGGAGTGGAGGTGGACGTGCTTCACACCATATCAGACCGCGACGAGGATTTGGTCGCCGAGCGGCAAGCCTCCCGCAAACCCTGGGTGACTACTTGCCATATAGACGCCAAAGCCTTTGGCAAAGAGCGGGAAACGACGACGGAGAACTGGATTTTTGTCTCTCGAACACTTGCCGAGCTACATCAACGCAACCGATACGTCTTGAATGGCATAGACCCCGCGGAGTACATATTCTCAGAATCGAAAGACGACTATTTTCTTTTCATGTCAACAATGAATTGGGGAATGAAGAAAGGACTAGACGTGGCGCTCTGTCTGTCGAACCAACTCGGTTTCAAGTTAGTTGTCGCTGGGACCGGACAGGACTACGAAAGCATAAACCGTGTGACAGAGATGTGCACGAAAATTGACGCGAAATACGTTGGGGACGTAAGAGGTAAAGAGAAAGCCGAGTTGCTTGCCGGAGCAAAAGGGTTTCTCTTTCCGACAAAGCTTGACGAAGCCTTTGGGTTGGGGATGGTGGAAGCTTTGATGTCGGGCACGCCCGTTATATGCAGCGACAGAGGCGCTTGCCCGGAGATTATCTCTCCCGATGTGGGATTTGTGTGTAAGGACGAAGACGATTACGCGGCGGCGATTCAAAATATCGCCAGTATCTCTCCCAATGCCTGTCGCAACAAGGCTATGAGTGAGTACCATTACTTGAGAATGGCTGCAGATTATGTTGCCGAGTACCAAAAAGAGATAGACCAAGATGATCATTGAAAAAACTACTGCTGAAGAAGTTACTCCGGTTCAATCACCGGAAGATACCAACCGCATCATTCAAGGCTTATGGATTGGTACTGAGCTATCGGTGATGGAACAGTTGTCGGTGGCTTCCTTCCTGCTAAACGGGCATGAGTATCATCTCTATGTTTATGATGAGATAAAGAACATTCCGGCGGGTACGGTGATCTGCGACGCCCGTGAGATACTACCGGCATCGAGAATATTTCAGTACAAGCACTTTCCCACCTATGCCGGTTTCGCAAATTTCTTTCGCTATAAACTGTTGCTTGAACGCGGCGGCTGGTGGGTTGACACAGATACCATTTGCTTGAAGCCTTTTGACTTTGGTGAAGCGCATATTTTTTCCAGTGAAAAAGTTGACGAGCTTGAAGTCGTCACCAGCGGCATCATCAAAGCGCCGATAGGCAGTCAGGTGATGGCATATGCCTGGGAGGTTTGCCAGAGCAAGAACCCTGAGCAACTGGTTTGGGGAGAGACCGGACCAAGACTGATGGGCGAAGCGGTGCGAAAATTTTCGCTTGGAAAACACACCAAACCGCATCACACTTTTTGCCCGCTGAGTTACACCGAGTGGCAGAGAGTATTAGAAGCTGATGCGGACTTGCGATTCGACGAAAGCACCTACGCAATTCATCTTTGGAACGAGAAGTGGAGAGCCGCCAGTCAGGATAAGAATGCGCAATATCACGAAGCTTGCCTCTACGAACAACTCAAGAGAAAGTATTTGCGCGCTTCATAAATTGCTTGTCCGCTAAATGCCGTTGCCTCCCAGTCAATCAACGGCAGTCCTCTGTCGCTCCTGCTTTACTTGGAGTACATGATATGCCTTGCTACTTCCTTTACTGGCGCGACCCAAAACCGCCTGTCCTGTAGATGCTCAATCAACTGTTGATGCACAACCCTTTCGGTTGGGTGCCATTGATCCCCTATGCCGTGAAAGACTACTACTGCCCATCCGCTTACTGATGCCGCCTGCTCACAGTATTCTATGAATGGCTCAACCTCTCGCCCGTGCGGATAACCGATCACCGCTGCCTTGATTCTTAAAGGATTCCTGGCTACCACAGAAGGCTCGTTTATGCCGCCTCCGGCTAATCTTGCGGCAAAGTGGCAAGCCCGAACCGCAGACGAAAAAGAATCCTCATCCGGTGGATTGCCAATCGCCACATGACCACAGGGGTAAGCAAAAGTCCGATAGTTATCTACGCCTATATTATGGTTGAGCCAAGTGGCAGCAGAAAGAATATCCTGTCGAATACCTATAGGCGTATAAGCCTCTAGCGGATGTTGCTGACCCGCGCCCCTACACGGATGCTTTAGCGTGTGATTACCAATTTCGTGACCGTTCAAAAAGGCATTTTTCCAATCGGTTTTGCGAGCGATTACTTGAGAGTTGCCGATGGGAA
>JANMSG010000931.1:0-3904 GCA_031389065.1 Acidobacteriota bacterium
CGGCTTTGCTGACCTTGCCCTCGTTGTTGACGCTGACTTGCACCGTCACCACTCCTTCGATCCGGTATTTCTGAGCGTTGGGCGGATAAGCCGGTTGCACTCGACTGATGGCAATTTTTTCGATATTGCGCTCCTCATCAATGCCAGAAGCACGGATTTCCCGTGCTTCTGGCATTCCTATGGTAAAGCCCATCATTGCCAATAGAAAAAAGTTTCGCAGAGTAGTTTTTATATTCATAGGTCGCATTCAGTCTCTAACTCCTCTCTCGATTAATAGACGAGCCGCAGTGCCAGTTGCAAAGCTCTTGGTCCGCCGCCGCCTATGCCCGGAACACCGCCCGCGACATCCGGGGTTCTGGTCGAGCGCCCAAAGAAAGGATCTCTTACTCTGCGCTCTGGTAGAGCCAGGTTCGTGGTATTGAAGATATTGAACATCTCAAGTCGAGTCTGAATTTTCAGTTTCTCGCCAAAACGAATCTCCTTGAGGACGGACATATCGACATTCTTATATCCGGGTCCGGTGAAGGTATTGCGCCCTAAATTACCGAACTCGCCAGTCTTGGGAATAATTGCCGCAGGCAGACCTGTCGCCGGGTCTAAAGGCAAACTACGATTTAAGGATATTTGACCATCTTTGACGATGAAGGCATTCGGTGCATAGTTCGGGCGATTCACAGCCGTTCCTGTAAGCGAAGTATCTATACCCAGTAATGGGGTGAATGGCTGCCCGGTTTTGGCGGTCACGATGCCATTGATTTGCCATCCCTGAACCCACTGATTGCCTATGAAGGGAAATTCGTAGGTGTAACCGACAGTGAATTGCTGCCCAATGTCAAAGATAGATCGCCCTCTCTCCTGTCTGAGGTCGTGGCTGTTTTGCGGTACGCCAGAATCGCCACCGAAACCAAACGGGTCGGAAGCATTATCAATAGATTTCGACCAGGTGTAAGCTCCGAGTACCGAAAGTCCGCGCCCCATGCGCTTGTTGAAAGTAGCTTGGAAAGCATGATAAATCGAAGAAGCTCCGGTTTCTAGCTGGTTAATGCTGTTGACAGGGGTAGGGGTCAAATGAAATAGCTGGCTAGGTCGACGGCTTGCGACATTGGCCGCCGTGGAAAGCGGTTGTCCGTTTGCATCTGTACCCGGAAGATAAATTGCTTGGTTGATGTTGCGAACATCAACGACCTTCGTTCCCTTTGATCCGACATATCCGAGTGACAAAACCATGGTCTTGCTCAATTCGCGTTGCAAAGTCAGGTTGAAGTGCTGCGCGTAAGGGGTTCGCAGATTTTCGTCGTAGGCTTGCGATGGACCACCAATGAGAAACAGTGTGGAGGGGTCGAGTACGCCTGCGAGTTTCCCTGGTCCGAATGGAGCTCGACTGAACGCAATAAGTGGCCCGTCATCCGGATTATTTTGATTCAGCCGTGGCGCAGTGGCATGCACAATGGTGTCGTAATAAATTCCATAACCGCCGCGTAACACCGTGCGACCATCTCCCGTGACGCTCCAGGCAAAACCGATGCGTGGCGCGAAATTGTTGTGATCGCCTTTGTACAAATCCGTCTCTGTACTTACTCCGGGCGTAAAGAGTCCCCGTGCAAACGAGTAGTTGGTCAATTTATTGGTTGGGCTATTGAGTACCGTGCTCAATTCATAGCGCAGTCCAAGATTCAAGACTAGACGTCTGTTGACCTGATAATCATCTTGGAAAAACAGACCCGCAACCTTTTGCTTCATTGGGCTGTTAAGCGCACGTTGAAACGCAGTAACAGAAGTAGGTACCCCCATCACAAAGTCGGCTAAAGGACTTATGCGGGATGCAGAACCGCTAAAGATGAAACTGGCTTGTCCGTGTGCAAAATACCGCTGACTTTGATTGATGAATCTCATTTCTCCGCCGACTTTCAACGAATGCCGCCCTTTCATAAAGGAGAGCGAATCGGCGAGGTGATAATTACCCACACGACTAAAGATCGGATAGGGAACTGCCCCAATCTGCGTGATGCCCTGGACATTCATAACGTATAAGCCTTTGGTTCCCTCTACTCCGGTAAATCCAAGCTCTGATGTGCTGTCCTGATTCTCTGGCAGTTGGTCAAGAAAATAACGGTTGTAGCCAAATCTCAGGTCGTTGATGGTCTGGACGCTGAAATTATGCGTGTGGGCGATGCCAAGGTTCTGTGTGCGGGCTCGCTCAATCAAGCCAAATCCCGAAACCGTCGGGGTCTTACCGGCGAAGCCTCCAACAGCCTCTGGATTGATCGGATTGAAGGTATCACTATCGGATATATAATAACGAGCATTGATGACATCATCACCCGTAAGCAAATGATCCACCTTGAAAATTCCGAAATCATTTCTAGCAGTAAGCGTCGGCGTAGAAATGTAGTTACCAAATTCGCTCTGGGCATTGGGAAGCGGTAGATAGCGATTCACTATTGCAGTCGAAACCGGATCAACCGGCACCTGCACATTCTGACCGGTCGTCGGATTTTTGAACAAGCCAGAGCGTTCGGCTAGCGTCGGCACATTGGAAAACTGTGGGGTGCCGGCGCGCAGACGCTGCCCCTCGTAGTTCGCCATAAAAAATGTGCGGTCTTTGATCAAACGCCCGTTTACCGTGCCGCCAAACTGATGATTGCTAAACGGCGATGCGGGTTTTCCTGCCAACGTCTCAAAATGGTTCGGTGAGTTGAATCTTTGGTTGCGCAGGAACTCAAACGCGCTGACGTGAAAATCGTTGGCACCGGACTTGGTGAGAATATTAATCGTGCCGCCAGAATGATAACCGTACTCCGCCGAACCCAGGTTGGTAATCATTTTGAACTCTTGAATCGCATCTATAGAGATGCGCGCCGACAGGCTCCCAGAGAGCGATTCGGTGCTGTCAACACCGTCAACCAGAAAGGTCAGGGAACGATCACGCGCCCCGCCGACGGAGAAGGGACCATTGCGTGCCCCACCCTCCGCCCCACTTCTGAGTGAAGGCGTCGAGTTCACGTTTGCCACCAGAGTGCCCAGATGCAAAAAGTTTCGCCCGTTTAATGGCAATTCATTGATCTGCTTGTTCTCTATGACGACGCCCAGCACAGAACTACTGGCTTCGGTAATCGGTGCACTCGTGCTAACGACCGTTACCTGCTCGCTGCTGCCGACCACCTGTAACTCCGCATCCACGCGGGCATCCTCGTTGACTCTGAGAGCGACCCGTTGAACCAGATTCTGATAGGTCTCTGCCTCTATGGTAATCTCGTATGCGCCTACAGCAAGTGCTGGCAGGCGGTAGTTGCCTTCTTCATCAGTTAGGGTTGAGCGTGATTGATTGGTGCCCGTATGGACAGCCGTAACCTTTGCCCCCGCCAATGACTCTTGAAGATGATTACGCACCACTCCCTGGATGGTGCCGCCGGTAATCTGCGCCACAAGATTAATCGGGAAACTCAGCCCGATTATGCAAACGATGCTCAAAAGACTAACGATTCCCTTCTTCATATTTTCCTTCTCCCTTGTTCGTATGTAATGATTGCCAATCGCCTTTCTGCCAACTGGCTTGTGAGGTTCTATCCTTTCGCCCTTCGTTTCAATAGTGAAACGACGCGAACCTTCTCGATAGAGCCATTGCAGTACACATAGTCGTTCTCATTATGTCTCAATCATTTTCTCTTTCAAGAGTTTGTTTTACTGACTGAGTTTGAAAGTGAAACGAAGGGTGCCTTCCAGAGAACTTTCACCAGACAGCTTGAACTCCCAGCGTTTTGCCGCATCGAGCGACACCGAGCGAAACAAATTGTGTCCGCGAACAAACTCGGCTTTGCTGACCTTGCCCTCGTTGTTGACGCTGACTTGCACCGTCACCACTCCTTCGATCCGGTATTTCTGAGCGTTGGGCGGATAAGCCGGT
>JANMSG010000964.1:0-14445 GCA_031389065.1 Acidobacteriota bacterium
GCCAAGCGAACTATTGACTTCAAGTTTGCCATAGCCTGCTTTAACAATCATCTCAATTTTATCCGAGCGATAAACGCCCGGCTCTTGATTGATTTCATCTTGAGCAGATGTGCTTTGGTGAACGAGCGAGCAGATGATTGAAAACAGAAGTAACAACAGGGCAAAAAACCGAATTCGACGATTACGCATAAAAATGAAGCAGCTCCATTTGCTAAAAGTTAAACAGAAAAAATCACGCTTTGATCAAAAACCAAACTTCAGAATAACAAATAAAAACGGCGCTTTTAGCGCCCTTGAATATACAAGCAACTCGACATACGATTCAAGAAAAACAATGTTTCAACCTAATGGTTTGACGGCACACTTACCTCTCAACCTGCAACGAGCATTCGGCGGGCTTAGATTCACAGAAAAGTCTATCGGTTGTGTTGAGGGCAGAGATAAAAGTAACGACTTGCTAGTATCCTAATCGTGTGTTGCTGAAGACGATTCATTGATATGAAATAATTTTCTCCCAACTACAACCGACCAGAACACTATGACCAAAGCCAGCCAGATGAATGCAATAAGAAGAAATTTTCTTGATACCCAAAGGAAAGAGATACTGTAATCATCTTTAGCATCTATACTCAAATTCTGACTATAGAAATCGTAAGAAGTATACAAAGGAATGAGCCAGCCACAGGAAAATAAGCCAATTAAAATAAGCTTTATATGATTCAGATTGGACTTTTGCAATAGCCTCTCGGCCTGCATCTGGCGCGACTTTTGGAATTCGCCCGATTGCTATCGCGCGCGATGCAGAGTTTTTTTCAAATCTTCATTCAGCGAATTTAAAAATGCCACAAGCGGAGGGATATCCGAATTGGCGATTCTGATCTTCGCTAGTTCCTCATCGGCTTCGCGAATCCTTCCCGCTTGTGCTGCCTCACTCAACTGAATCATCTCGCTCAACACTTCTTCCAAGGTGTGCAGCGAGCCGTTGTGGAAGTAGGGCTGCGTATATTTCAGATTACGCAGTGTTGGAGTTTTAAATGTTGCAGTCATTCGTTGCAGGAATCGGTCGTCACTTTCTCCCGCTCGTCGCAATGTAGAGGTTTTCAAGTCAACGAAATTCCAGAAGCCCAGATCAGCGTTGCCCAATTGTGCCTTCGATGGTGTTTCTCGAAATTGCATGGAGGGGCGGCGAGCATTCGCTGCATTTGGAATTGGCAAGGACGCGAATTTGCCTTCTCCATGAAAATTATCATATTCGCGTTGACTTACGCCTTTGTTGTGAAACGAATGGTCTGTGAAATGCGGTGGCACGTGGCATGCCGTGCAATTGCCGCTCTCTGATCGAAAGAATACTTTCAGCCCCTGTAGTGCAACGTTATCAAAACTTTTATTGAGTTTAAGCGCGCCTTTCGCTTCAAGTAAGTCAATTTTTTCAAGGAATCGTTTCGCAAACTTTTCGCTGTTTTCTCCTGTCCCAGGGGCGCTTTCCAGTGCGTTTACGCTGATGAATTTGTCGTAAGCGGAATCTTTGCGCGTGTTCAATGTTCGACAGTAATTTGCAACAGCTTTGCTGATGAGATTCATCGTCTCATCACTGCTGAGTTTTTGTAGATCCACGCCGAAAGCCTTTTGGAATTGTTCGCGATAGGTACCTTCGACGAACGCCCCTTCGCCTTTATCATTCAAGACCACAGCGCGCGCGTGTTCAACGCCTTGCGCCTCTTCGCCGGGCAACCATCCCATCGGACGACCTGCCAGTGTTCCCTTTACCAATTCTTCCAATGAGGCGAATTCGCCATCAAAATGCAAGCGTGACATTTCGCCTACGTCCAGCAGAGTAGGCGAATTTCTCAGCATCAAGCGGCGCGGATCCCTCTCGCGATATGAGACCCAGCTTTTAATGAAGAAATCTGTGTAGGCGCGAACACCCTGCGGGTCTTCGTCAAACAGATGGCAATGGCTGCAACTGGCGGGCAGGTCGCCGTTCGGCGTGGAAAATCTGTCGTCCCTAAAGACTCGTTCGCCAAGACGCACGACAGGTGAGGGCTCTGGATTACGCGTTGCTTGTCCAAGCGTAGGTCTAGCCCAATTGTCTATTAAAACGAATGCAGCGAAGGATGTAAAAATCGCAAGGATTAAGGTTTTCAGCATCTCTTACTTTTCCTGATTGTCCTGTTAAAAGAATAAAGTTTGGCTTGAAACTCTTGGTCACCTTCTGCCTTACTTTTTTAGCACTTTCGAATGATTTTCTAAGAATCTTTCCCACTGTGCGGATTTTCATTATCCCTTGAGCAAAACTCTTTATCAAGTAAAGCTTTGGCAGGGCGATTCTCCTGGCAAATCAAAACTTCATACCGAGCAACTAACTACGGACAACTGACAATCTTTTATGGTAAATTAAAAACGATGAGCGAGAACCAACGGAACACAAAATTTTCAACCGTAGCGATTCACGCGGGTCAAGATCCTGACCCTTCGACGGGAGCGGTGAGCATTCCGATTTATCAAACTTCGACCTATGCACAAGAAGGCATAGGCAAACACAAAGGCTTCGAGTATGCGCGCACACAAAACCCTACACGGCTTGCGCTTGAACGCAATCTGGCGGCGCTTGAAGGCGGCAAATCGGGATTTGCGTTCGCGTCCGGCATGGCTGCTATCAATGCCGTGATGACTCTGCTGCAAGCGGGCGATCATGTAATCGTTAGCGATAACACCTATGGCGGCACCTTCCGCTTGTTCGATAAAGTTCTGAAAAAATTCGGGCTTGAATTTTCTTATGTGGATACGAGAGAAGCTCAGAATGTTGAAGATGCTGTGCGAGCGGAAACGCGCATGGTTTTTGTCGAAACGCCTACCAATCCAGTAATGTCTTTAACCGATTTGCAAGCGGTTGCGGAAATCACCCGCCGTCGAGGCCTTCGTCTGGTTGTTGATAACACTTTTATGAGTCCTTATTTTCAACGCCCACTTGAAATGGGCGCAGATATCATTGTTCATTCGACAACCAAATACCTCAATGGCCACAGCGATAGCATAGGCGGGGCGGTGATTCTCGACGATGAAGAAGACGCAAAACAGATCGCCTTTATTCAAAACGCGGCGGGAGCGATTCTTTCTCCTATGGATTCCTGGCTGGTAATGCGAGGCACAAAAACGCTTGCTGTGCGCATGCGCCAGCACGATGAGAACGGCAGACTGGTGGCACAGTTTTTATCTGAGCATCCGAAAGTTAAACAGGTTTATTATCCGGGCTTGAAATCGCATCCGCAATATGAACTGGCGCGCAGGCAGATGTCTGGGTTCGGTGGAATGCTTTCGTTTGAAACCGGCTCGTTAGAAAACGCGGGTCGCGTTCTTGAAGGGGTGAAGCTCATTACGCTAGGCGAATCATTAGGCGGTGTTGAGTCTTTGATTTCGCACCCCGCGACCATGACCCACGCATCGGTTCCGGAACTTGAGCGCAACCGTTTAGGAATAACCGACGGGCTGGTGCGCATCTCTGTTGGCATAGAGGATGTCGAAGACATCATTGCAGATGTGGATCAAGCTCTCAGTAAAATAGATTAATCCATAACATTTTGTTCTTAACTTTTTTGCTCATAAATGTTAATCCTTATCATTGCGATTTTCACTGTGCAAAATCTAAAGACAAAGGACTATGCAGAATGATTGCGAATATGGCTGAAATTTAGCATAATCAGCGGCACCGAAGTTTTAACGTAAAGGGGCAAACAAGAGAATGTCAGTGTTGCTAACTGATTCTCTCGTGAATAAATAATAATTGAATATGCCGGAAGACGTAACTTTCAATATAGCGGTTTACGCCAATACAAACGTGGGCAGGGTGCGCCCGGGTAATGAGGACAATTTTCTTGTCCTCAATCTTTCAACCGCCGATACCTGGACTCCGCACACGGTTAAAGGGGAACCTTCAGAAAATCTGATCACCTTCAGCCAAAGTCATTATGGTTCTCTGTTTGCGGTCAGTGATGGAATGGGAGGCGCGCTCGCCGGAGAAGTAGCCAGCAGCCTCGCTGTTGAATGCGTGCGTGACCGTATGCTGGAAATTCAAGCGAGTCCTACTTATTCAAAATTTCCTTTTCACGAGCGCCTGCGCCTATCCGTAGAATTGGCAAACACACACATTCACAGCGAGAGCAACGCGCGTCCGGAATTTGCTGGAATGGGTGCGACCTTCACAAGCGTAGGGTTGCAGGGCACCACAGCTTTTTTTGCGCAAGTGGGAGACAGTCGCGCCTATCTGATTCGCAACAGCAGAATCGAGCAGATAACTCGCGATCAATCGCTTGTCGGTCAACTCGTCGAAGCTGGTCACATCACGGAAGAAGAGGCTGAGCGTCACACCTATAAAAATGTCATCCTGCAAGCGCTGGGAGCCTCGCCAAATATTAACATCGTGGTAGACAAACTCGTCCTGCAAGACATGGACATCGTGGTACTTTGCAGTGACGGGCTTTCAAACAAAATACGCACCGAAGAGATTCGGCAAATCACTCATGATGCGCCTTCTTTGAAAGAGGCTTGCGAGACCTTGGTTGAGGTAGCCAACCATCGTGGCGGCGAAGACAACATCACAGTTATTATCGCGCAATTTTCTGGTGGTGTATTATTATCGCCTACGATGCCTTTGGTCCCTATGACCGAGCCACTAAATGCAACCGAACCTCTAAATGCAACCGAACCCCTGACAGGTGACCTGACATTAAAAATTGAGCCGCATGACAAATGGGGTGCGGAAACCATTCCCAGAGACCCCAGTCTGCCTTATGAAGTCAGTCGAATCAGCCTGGAGGAAGAAGAAGAAGATACTCTTAAGCCTACAACTAAATTGAACTAAACGTCTCGCAATTTTTTGTTTTTTTATTGCAACTTTCAAATCCGCGCGGATTCGCTTTCGTTCGAGCGCGGCTCTTCATAAAGCTGGTCTAATAGGAAACGAGGGTAACGCCAAATAAACTCTGCGTTATGCGCCAAGTAAAAGAGCGCAAGTCTTTGAGAAATCCTCAAAGACTTGCGCTCTTTTACGAATCTTTTGAATCGCTCGTTAGTTTGCAGGAACCGCGCCGTAATAGACGCGCTTGTACGAAGTCACCAACGGAAAATTGGTCTGCGCTTTGACAATCGGCACACCCGTCGGTCCGCCTGAATCTACAACATAACCCGGATAAAATGGCGGCGGATGATTGCGATCATATCGCGCATCCCATTTTCCTTTGTAGGCATAGCCGTGCCAATCGCCATCATAAACGCCCAGATTGTCATAGTTGCTTGATTGCGCGCCGCCCACTAAATTGAAGCTGCCGCGATTTGGCGTGTTCTTATAATTCAAGACATCGGAACGAATGCGCCCGCCATAAGGTCTCCCATTCGGACCTAATACCGCGTTGCCGTTGGCGTCGTGCAAATCAAATGCTGCCATAGAAGCATTGACTGTGAGATTGTCAGGCGCGCGTCCATCACTAGGAATATTGATATTGCCGCCGGATGCGAATATACCAAGCACATTCATCGCATCTTGATTGATTGGGTTGCCTGCGGCATCGGCTACGGGGGTTTCATAAGTCATGTCACCCGTCAAAGTGATGCTGCCGCCGCTGACTGGAGCACGAGAGTTGTTTGAAGGCGTGCCGCCAGCCGTTACGGTAACGGAAAAATCGGAATCAATAGCAGGTATCGGCTGCCCCTTCGAGTCGCGTCCCGGTCCCCCTAAAGAATTGATATCGCCGTAAACATAGACTGAGGCGGCGGAGCGGCTATTGGTTTTTGCGAGAGAATGGTCAAGCGGTATACCTCGCAAGGTTCGCGTTACACCTGTGCCAGAATCAATTGTCGTTGTGTTTGCATCAATGTCTATTGTAACCGTCGTCGTCTTTCCGCCTTGTGTCACTTTGATGGTTTGACGATTGCCAGAAGGGTCTGCGCTCAATTGAACTTTATCTGCAGTCCCCATCACATAGATGCCGCTGCCGACAAAAGTTTCGCCATCCGTCGGCACATATACGCCACTTTCAAGAGAAGGCTTAGTGGAATCGGGAGACTTTGATTCAGCCAAAGGTGTGTTCAAATCATTGGCAGCGCGCAGATTTAAGCGAAGTTCATTATCGGTAGGTGCGCCAGCCGACAGCGAGGTGCCACCATCTAACACTGCACGTGCTTGATCGAACGCGTTGGCAGGCGGTGGAATAGGCTCTACGCCTCTTTCGAATCCAGCTAAAAATTTCGGTGCAACCAATACTCCGTCAACTACGTCGGAGTTCGCATTCACAGGAGCGGGGGGTTGCCCTCCTCCATGTCTATAAAAACTTGCTTCTTTGTAAGATTGCGTAACGTAGCCGTGAAAAGTCGGTGCGTCTAAGCCGCCAGCCGTTGACCAGAAACCTAATCGCTGATTGGTGTGAACCCGACCCGCGAAACGGTCACCGGGTCCTAGCCCTTGATAGATAAAAGGTCCTTCAGGATTGTACGGATCGAATTTATCCATATACAAAGCGAATTCCGAAAAATTGCCAACACGAATGCCGCCGCCTTCGGCTTTGGCTATCAATTTGAAATTCACAACACCTTCTTCAACAAGCGTGACTAAGCCATTCAACCCGGATATACCTTCACCAACCGATTCCACTTCATAAGTCACCGCATAAGGCTCGACTTGACCGGCGCGCGGGTACATAGGGCTGATGTAAGAGACCTTAAAATTTGCGTGCGCAGGATTGGTATCGTTTGCGGAATATGGAATGCGAATCTCTTTTATTTTTATTTTCGTTTTGTATGCTGCGTTGTTCGGAAAAACCTCTTTGGTGGTTAGCAATTTCTCTGCTGCCGCGGTGAAGTCGTTGCCATTGAGCGAGGGCTCACCTACTGTAACAATCGGTGGGTCAGGCAAAGAGCTGACAACAAATTTCTCACTACGAATCAATCTATGCAAACCGTTTACGCCCGCTTCTGCGGCATAGAACCCGCTCGTCACATTTTTGAAGTTTTGGGTGATGGATTGGTCTGACATAGATGTGAAGGTCACGGCTACGCCTAGCATTAACATCAAAGACATGATAAGCAAAACAGAAATTAGTGCCACGCCACTTTCTCTGGCTCGTTGACTGCTGAAAGACGCAACAAATGTCGATAACTTGCTTCGCCAGGTTTTCCCTGGACGTTTGGCAGTTGTCTTGTGACCCTCAACTAATTCGTTTTTATTCTCTTCACTCTTAATCATCGTTTTCACCTTAAACTTCGATGTGAATCTACCAATGCTTGCTGGTTCAAGGGCAATCAAATCAAGGACGAGCTATTCATTTGACATTAAGCGCCTAAGCAAAAGTTTTTGGGTAGATCAATAAAGCAAAACTCGAGGTTCCCTTGCCTTTTGCCTTTTTGCTTTTGTCTTACTGCTTACGGTCTGTCTTTAAAAGGTCTCTCATTCAATCGTTCTCCAAGTTTGGGTTGTTTGCCTATTCTCTTGGTTTCGCGATTGTAGCCAGCTCTGCCCGTATTACTCTCACCCTCGCCATAGCCTGAACCGTTGCCGCTCCCATTGCCACTACCGCCCCCCGTGCCATCACCAAAACCGCCGCCGCCATCACCGCCGCCAGAGCCATTGCCGCCGCCGCCATTTCCTCCTTCGCCCGGCAAGCCCGGTGACGAGGTGCCGCCGCCAGACGAACCAAAAGCCCCTGTTGGCGTTTGTCTAGGACGAATCACACTGGCTAAGGTAACCAATTTTTCTGCTTCTTTATCCGATGCGACTTGGGTTTTTGCAGTCATTGTCACTTCGACTGCATCTGTTCGATAGCGTGTAGAAATATTTTGCTGTTTGACCCATTCGCCATCTACTGTGCCTTCTTTCGTTTGCAGATAGCGGAGTTGGAATGCCACCACATTTCGCGCAATGATGATGGGCTCTCCATCGTTTAACGAGAGCGCCAGCAATGGATGTTCTTTGTCCGATTTATCAATGTAATAACGCTTGATATTTACAGGTCGCAAAGAGAATGCGCCATTTTCATAAATGCCGCCAAAAGGAAGTTCGCCTTGAATGCCTTTGTGTTCAACCTGCTCAAAGGTCAAGCCTATGGTTCCGTCATTGGTAACCGTTGCGCTCTTCACTTTGAGGAAATCGAATTGAATCGCGCCGTCTTGAAACACCGTGCTGACGACAAATTCTTCATCAGGCTCGATCATTCCCACTACGTCTCTTGATTCCAATCTCCCTGCGCCATTGGGAATTAGCTCTACGAATCTATCCTTTGCGCTGAAAGGCCTGTTCGATGCAGGGATGAGAGGAAGAGCTCTTGAAGGTACTTTTGTATCGGTGTCAGATGAAACGATTGTCAATTCATCGGTTTTGCCTTCGGGACCATTGTAGGAATAGACCGAGCGAAATCGCTGCCCAAGACCTAGCCCGTTCTCTTTCGATTGCTGAATATCTCGCGTCAAAAAATCAATCAAGAGTCTGCCGTTTTGATTCACCTCGACAGCGTTTTGTTCAGTGCTGAAAATGCGTTGGCTTTTGACAACCAACGTAACCACCGAACCCATAATAACGGTGAAGACCATCATCGCAATCAGCAATTCTATGAGCGAAAAACCATTCTGCGATCCTGGTGACAGGAGGGTGTAGTTTGTTGCTTTTTGCCGATGATCTACAAATATCAGAGCATCAATTTTCGGTTGAGCCATATTCATAGACTGCTTTGAATTCATCTTTTTCATACTCATTTTCATTTCTGAATCTCCAGATTATTAGTATCGTAAGAGACACCGGACACCGGACTCTAGGCTTGGCACTAAATTATTGGTTCGTCATCACTGTGAACAGATCAACCTGTTCAGGGGTCTTGCCACTCGGAGCCATTTCGCTTCTCACGCGCACGGCGATAGTTAATCGCCTGTCGGCTGCGTTCGCTTCTGTGCTGGACATAATCACCCATCTGCGTGTGTATGTTATGCGATTTTCGCCAAACGGATTGCTATTGAGAATCGTTCCATCCGGTCTGCGCGTTTCGGCAGTACCGTCAGGTTTGACAACCGTTATGGTTCCCATAGGCTCAACGTCTTTTTCGCTTGCGACAATTATTATGTCCGAGTAAAAAGAGCCGTCCGTGCCGCGCGCGTTCTCTGTGAGACTGCCGACAATGAGCGCATCATTATCGCCTTGGCGATTCGGATTTGCCTTCATCTTCGCAGGGTCAACCAGGCGCGTGAAAGCTACGGTTCCCAGTTGCTCCAATTTGTCTTGCGCGAATGTCGTCGCGGTTGTGAAGTTTCTTGAACTGGAGTTGGTCTTCATTGCGATGGTGAAAATCCCGGCAAGACTCACCAACGCGATCACCGAAACAGCCATTGCGAATATAGCTTCCACAAGTGTCAACCCAGCCTCTTTATTGTATTGCTCTTTGGTAATTATTGCCCCTTGCTTATTCATTCTTTCCCACCTTCATTCATTGTCCAATCATTTTGCAGAAAGTCGCTTTTGATTTATTTATCCTCACGGCTTATTTCAGAAACCGAAACTTGCCCGGTAGCGTTCACAGTCACCACATGAAAGTAGCCGCTGTCGCCGTTGACGCGAATCTTTGGGCTCTCTTTCGGCATAGGCGTGACGATGCCTCGGCCATCAAAAGCAACTTGTCTGGGAGCATCAGAAGCGATGAAAACCCCTTCAGGCATCAGCACAGAGCCTTTGATTTGCGGTGCCAATTTACCGTTCGGGTCGTACTCTTCAATATTAATATTTCTATCTTCAGCAATCGTAATTCCTGCGCGTTTGTTATTGGATGTAGCCAGGAAACGAGCACGCTGCAAAGCTGTCGCAACATCGCGCGCGGCAATGCCGACTCTATAGCGCTTGAGATAAGTAATAACTTGCGGGATGGCAATGGCAGAGACGATGGCGATAATCAGTAGGACAATCGTCATTTCGATCACGGTAAACCCGCGTTGATGATTTCTTGATAAATTATAGAATTTAGTTTTGCTCTTTCGTCGCAACATAACGTAACAATCACAGTAGTCTATTACCTACATCGTATGAGCCGTAGGATTCATTCAACTCTTAAGGTTAACCGAGATATAAGAGGCATTTTCTATGATATAGGGACAGGTTTTGGAGGGGCATTCAAATAAAATTGCAAGAACCAATACAGTGATAGGCAAATGGTATTCCGCGAAAAATAGTGAATAGGGAAAATCTGATGTGCCTATTTTCAGTTTGAAATTATGATGACGAATATTCAAGCAAAAGCCGGAAACTATCTTTCCCACTATTCACTAATCACTGACTAATGACAAAGAGCAACAACTTATAGTACACTCTCTATACGCTTCTACTGTATTTGGTAGAGGCTGGAGTTAGAGGTGAACTCATCCTTGACTAAAAAAGAATACGTTTCAACAGACAACCTCGATTTACTTCTGAGCGTTTTGCCGCTATCTATTCGCGAAGCAATTTCCAAAACGGGCAACCTCGAATCGCTCATCGAAGTGGTGCTGGATTTAGGGCGTTTGCCGGAAGCACGCTACACGAATAAGGCTGTCTATCTTAATGAATCGCTTATTACTCATGATGATATAAAATTCGTGGCTTCCCGCGTCGGCAACTTCACACGCGACAACCGCGCGGGTATTGAGCGAACCCTTCATCGCATCTCTGCCATTCGCAATCGCTTAGGCGAAATCGTCGGTCTTACCTGTCGCGTAGGCCGTGCCATCTATGGAACCGTTGACATCATCAGGGATGTGGTTGAATCTGGCAAGAGTATTCTTTTGCTGGGAAAACCGGGTGTTGGAAAGACGACATTATTGCGCGAAGCGGCGCGAGTATTGGCAGATGACCTGGAAAAGCGCGTCATCGTAGTTGACACATCAAACGAAATCGCAGGCGATGGCGATGTTCCCCATCCGGGTATCGGTCGTGCCCGACGTATGCAAGTACCTGAGCCTGAGCGGCAACACGACGTGATGATTGAAGCCGTTGAAAATCATATGCCGGAAGTGATCGTCATTGACGAGATAGGCACTTCGCAAGAGGCTCTTGCGGCGCGTACGATTGCCGAACGTGGCGTTCAACTGATAGCCACAGTTCATGGCAACACGCTTGAAAATTTGATGATCAATCCTACGCTTTCGGATTTAGTCGGCGGCATACAACCGGTCACGCTTTCAGATGAAGAGGCGCGTCGTCGCGGCACGCAGAAGACCGTACTCGAACGCAAAGCTCCGCCGACCTTCGACGTACTGATTGAGATTCAACACAAAGATGCGTTGGCGATTCACAAAGACGTCATGAAGGCGGTTGACCAGATGCTGCGCGGCTACATCCCACAAACCGAAGTGCGCGAACGTCACGCGGACGGCGAATTCACAATCAGCGAACCCGAACGCCCTGCGGGTAAGAATTCGGATTTAATGGAGCGCGGCGAGCGACTCTTGAATAAACCGGAGCGCAACGGCACATCGTTTCAAAGGAACGCTAACGGAAATAATGGCGGCAAGAAAAAAGTGCTACGCATCTTTCCTTATGCTTTGAGCCGTGAGAGATTGGACAGAGCGATTGCAGAACTGGGCGTATCGGCAACCATTGCGCGGGATATCAACGAAGCGGACATTATGTTGACGTTGAAAGCGCATGCCAAGCGTCAATCGCAAAAGCTACGCGAAGCTCGCGGTCATGACGTAGAAATTCATGTCATCCGCAGCAACACGCTCACGCAGATGGAGAATTTTTTGCGCGCCGCTTTTGGGATTGCCAATGGAGTCGAAGATGAGACATCGGCGATGCTCGAAGTCGAAGACGCCGTGATTGAAGCAATAGAAAACCGCCGATCCGTAGAGTTAGCAGCGCAACCGAGCCACATACGCCGCAAGCAACATCTTTATGTGGAACGCAGCGGCTTGAGTTCCAAAAGCAAAGGGCAGGAACCCTTACGCCATATCGTGATTTATCCGCATTGACTTCTATCTCATTGATTTGGGTAATCGCTTAAGCGACTTGAATAATCGAAAATCATACTTGTATAACGATAATTCAATGTGGGGTTTGCGATAGATTCAATCGGGATTATGGTTTTCCCTCTTGGATTTGCAATTTTCCTGAGAGTTAGGCTGTGTTTTCTTGCCAAACCGTTCGCAATATGGGCGTGACCTTCCAATAATGATCTGGATCATTTTCCTCGAATTCGCACCAATACTCGATTGTATCCTTATGTAAATCGAAACTAGAATCCAGCAGCGATTTCACCACCTCTAGCAAGTTTTCGTCATTACCTTTTGCTTGCAAATTCTCTTCAAGCGAAGCGATTATCAATGTCATCAGGGCGAATTTCTCGTCCTCATCATTTAGCTGAGAGTAAAGCTGGCAAAACTCTTCAACGCGATTCGGGTCGGCAAGCTGAATATCCCAATCCTGAATCCAGGGCTCATCAAGAAGTTGAAGCACCCTATTTAGCTTATCCATTGCTGCCCTAGTTTGGTGTCGCATGTGTGATTTCCTGCTTTTCAGGAATTAAGCTTTGATTTTAATTTACAATGTTGGAAACAAGTATTTATTTCTATAACCCTGTTTTTCTTTGTCTCCCTAAACTTCTTGCCCAACTACTTGACTGGCGTGAAGGCATCCCAGTCGTAAGTGAAGCCTAAAGAAAGCCCGGTTTTCGGGGCATTTTTTGATATGCCGAAGATTCCGGCGGCGTTCCAGCGAACGCCTAAGGCGCGGAGCTGACCGCCAATTCGAGCTTCGGAAAAATCTTCTGTGCCAAGGGGTGGGCGTCTGCGTGTGGAGTGGCGACCGTTGACTTCGCCTACGAGATTGAATTTGTCGGAAACTTTATAAATGCCTGCCAAGCCGTAAAGCAACACATCGTTTTGTGAAAACTCACCGAGTGGAGCTTGCAAAATGCCTATGCCAAGATTGCCAAATACCTCAAGCTTGTCTTCATTGAAGCGTTTGCCTGCGGTGATCATTCCATAGACGTTCGTAGTGTTTGTGCCTATGCCTTTCGTCTCGTTGGAATTTGGTAATTGCATTCCGAAGCGAAAGCCTAATGAAGGCGTTATCTTCGATTCATTCTTCAATTTTATCTTCATCCAGAGGGTCGCATCGCCAAAATCATTGGTGTCGTTGGCGTTTGCGCCTAACTTGAGATTTAGCGGTGTTACTTCACGACCTTTGATGGACAGGAAATTTTGCAGCGTCCATTCGATTTGAAATTCTACATTGGGCGCGAGCCCGAAACTGAGCCGCGTATTGCCTAACTTCGTTAAATCGCCACGCAAGCCTGAGAGCGAGAATCTCTGGTCCTGAACAAACTCGAAACCGGTCTCAATTCTGATGACGCCGGGTTTGATGATCTCTACGTCTTCAGTAATCAAGGGTCTTTGTTGTGCAATCGCAAAAACAGAAGAAGCAAAAATTAATAAAACCGCAAGCGGTAATCTTTTGAGTAGTTTTGTCATGCCATATTCTCTAAAACAATTTCACAAATTGAAGAAGAAACCTTCAATCAGTGTGGCGATTCTATGGCGCAAACTCAGGTTTGTCAAACAACGCAGTTCACAAATTCAGTCCGGCAAAATCTAAAAAAAGCATATGCGCGTTGATTTGCTACCCTTAGCGACTTAAAATAATACATCCTTATTGAAGCGCTCTGATTGAGGAATTGAAGGATTAATTGATTTGATAAACGAAATCGCTTATGCCCAGCCTGACGCAGGCAATCGAAGAATTCAATCAGTCACCCAAAGCGTTATCACTTGCGCACTTGTGATGTACGCCTTATTCGCTCCGCATTCGATAGCTGTAACTCAAGCCTGTTATCTCATAGGCTTAGCTGCCTGGGGCGTTGAACTTTTCTCTGCTCGAAAATTCCGTCAAAAAAGAACTCCCATTGATTTAGCTATATTTGGATTCTTCGCCTGTTGCGTGATCTCCTCATTCCTCTCCTATGAATTTTTGGTCAGCCTTAAAGGGTTGAAAAGCCCTGCATTCTTCTTTGCTTTCTATTTCGTCAGCAAAAATATTCAGACGATGCGATTTGCCAGGTTTTTAGCGTTTGCTTTGGTAGCCTCTTGCCTCATTAACGTGGTCTATAGCGCAGGGCAAATTGCTATTGGTCGAGGACTCAGAATTGATAGTATCAAAACCAACGGAGCTTTTGACAAAGAAGGGTTTGAGGTTGGCGATGTCATCATCGAAGCTAACGATGAAAAAATCAAAACCCTGGATGATTTGTCGCGAATAGCAGATTCTAATCGTGGCAGAATTCAAATAAGATTTCTACGCAACGAAGCCACAGGTGAAGCAACAATATCGAGGAAAGCGATTCGAAAGTCTGGCGATGAAGGGGTTGCGCGCTTAGGAATTACGACTTCGCCGGGTAGAAGGTTTCGCATTTCGGGTTTTTACAGTCATTATGAAACCTATGCCGAAGT
>JANMSG010001009.1:0-11413 GCA_031389065.1 Acidobacteriota bacterium
AAAGCAAAATCCAGATTTGCAAGCTCTGGGCTAATCAAACTGTTTCTTCCTTCATCACCCGATGCACGTCCTGCCGCAAAAGTTTTTCCAAACGCATCCGCTGCAAGCCCCAGTAATCGCGCCGCTTGTTCAACTGCATAATCGTTATAGATGAAACGTGCTTTCGACAAATCGCCGGCGTAAAATGATTTTCGATTGGCAATGATGAAGCCTGTAGGGCTCGCGAAAGCTGTGCCATCGGCATTCGTGAAGAAGCGATAAAACTGATTCGCCGCGTTTGAAAAAGCAACAGTGTCCGTGGATGCCGAGGGGTTCCCTGAGAACGGTCTGACGTTGCCGAATCGGTCAGCAAACATCGAAGAATAGTGCGCCGTTGAACTTGCGGTCTGCCCGAAATATTGAAGCGCGGTGTAAGGCGAACCGCTCCCGATTTCAAGTATACCGCTCGCTAACCAGCCTTCCGTCAATTTCGACAGAAAACCTGAACGCCCGCGCAGACGCGGAAGCGTCCATATGAAATGTCCTGTGAAGGAATGTCTGCGGTCAAGATTTGACAGTGCACGTTCGCTGCGCGAAATATCGAGCGGGTTTTGGGCGAGTGATTGCATTGAGCCAGATGCAGGCGATTGATTGATACTTACAGATGCGCCAGAGTAATCCGGCACATCATCAATTAGCTTCGACAAGCTGTATGAAGCTCCCAACACCAGTGTGTCAATGACGCGCACATCCATCTTCGTATGCAAGGCGTGATAGGTCGAACGGCCCGTACTTGTATAAAGTCTCGAAGTTGAAAAACCTGCGTTTGCTGAATCGCTATTGATCGCGCTTGTATCCAACAATCGAGTCAGACCGATGCCACGCGAACCCGCGTAGCCAATTTCGAAAATTACTTTATTATTGAAATCGCGTGTTGTCGTCAGGTGCCAATTCATCGAGTAAGGGCTGCGAAAATCTTTCGCGAGTTCGGCGCGGGCGAACTTCGTTGCGTCCTTATTGAACATCGAGAGCAAGGTTGATTCATCCGGTATTTCAGGGAACCGAGGGAGCGAAGGAACTGTTTCAGGCGTGATCACGGCAAGCAAAACATTCGGAGAACTTTTCGATATGTCTGCAAGCGTGCGATACGAAGTCTGATCGTAAGAGATGGATGCACCTCCGCGAATTACCGTCTTGTCAAACCCGAAAGGGTTCCAGCCGAAGATTTGAAAACGCGGCGTGTAGGCAAAGCCGATTCGCGGAGCCAGGTTATTTTTATCGCCATCTACTTTTGCAATCGTTCGCAATTCAAGCGGCAAGGTTACATCAAATAGCGCGGTGGTTGGAGATGATTCTCGAAGCAGCAATTTGTCGGCAAGCGCATTGATGGGCTGAGTTGCGTTTTCGTAGCTCAAGCCCAGCGACAAAGTGAGGTTGCTTTTCACTCGCCATGCATCGTCTATGAAATAGTGTTGATGGATTTCGGTGAAATGGGTTCGCGCATCGCCAGCCGCAACAGCGATAGTCGAAGGTTTGTTCAAAACGAAATCATCGAAACTCGCAAAATTGTATTGTCCGCGGACACCGTTCAATTCGTTGAAGTTTGTGAGTCTACGTTTCACCTGTCCGCCAAGTTTGAAATTGTGACGACCTTGTGCGCGGCTCAAGGTATCAGAAAATTCAAACAACATCGAATTTTGATTCGAGGGAAGCAAAGGATTATTACCATATGCAAGACCGTATATCCCGATATTGACGCTGGTATTGGCGTGTGCCGCAGATGAACTCGCTGTGAAAGCCTGGCTTGTACGATTGAGCGAGAAGGTCGCTACGTTAACCGAACTCGGCGATAGATTTCTTGACCAACGAAGGTATCCGAGATGCGCGTTGGAAGCGGCGTCGCCAGTAAAAGCGGCGACGAAACGCCCGATTGAATTGGTCGCCTTGCGTTTATTAAACCAATATTCCACCTCTAGTGTGTCGCGCAAGGTGAGGTTTGCATCGAAACGACCATTCCCTTCATAGCCTTTCATTGATGAGGGCAGCAAGCGCGTGACCTCACCAAATTCGATTTTGTTGCCTTGAATATCCCTTATAAATTTCCGATTGATTTGCGAAGCGCCGACGGTTTGTTTCAACGGGCTTCGGGCAATCAAATCGGTGACCGTCGAGGAATTTGCAAAGAGGCTTGAAAGACTATCCAGTCCGTCGAGGGTTGGCGTTTGATAAGCCGAGGTTGAATCGAAGAATCTTTGGGCGTTCTCAACCTCGCCTTGAAACGAGCCGAAGAAAAAATATCGATCGCGGCTGATCGGGCCGCCGAGGGTTGCACCGTACAAGCTATTTTTGTACTTCGGCTTTTGCTCAAGTCCGCTTCTGCGCTCAAGTGCAGAGAAAGCTCCAAGTCCCCGATTCAAATAATAATCGAAGATTGAGCCATGATAAAAATTCGTCCCTGTGCGGGTTTGCAGATTGATGGAAGATGCGCCCGCCAACCCCACGTCGCCTGAACTTCGCGAAGTGATGATCGTAAGCGATTCAATCGCATCAGGGTTTTGGATTGAAATCGTTGGCTGTCCGTCAAGTCCGTTATTGTCAACGCCATTGAGCATACGTCTGTTTGATAAAGCGCCTCCGCCATTAATAAATAATCTGAAATCAAATTCTCTTTTGAGTCCCGATTGCGGTCTGTTCAAACCATCAGACGTTGAGGTCGTGACGCCTGGAGTCAATAAAGAGAATTTTTCGATTGGCTCGAGGGTCGGCAAGTCCTTCAATTTTTTTGGCTCGAGGTTCGATGAATTCTGCGAGGTTGGTGGGTTGAGTGAGGAAGCAACCTTGGTAACCGTTACGGTTTCGCTCACACTTCCGGCAGATGTTGAAACATCTGCCACTGCGACCTGTTCGGGTTGAATCGTCACATTTTGGATTTGAGTTGTCTGGAAACCGGGAGCGGTTACTCCTATTAAATAATTACCGGGTAGCAAACCTGCAATACTGGTTTCGCCTGATAAATCGGTTCGTACAGTTCGCGTCGCGCTGGTTTGCAAATCTCTCATAGCCACCGTCGTCTGAGGAATAACCGTGCCGATTCGGGCGTGAATGAACTGATTGGAGGGAAGCGGATTTCGTGCAGCTACCTTGAAGTCGGATGTCAGCAGACCAAAATGCAAAATCTTCAGCCATTTCAATTGCACAAGTATTCTTTTCCATACAGAGGCGCTCTGTTCAGGCTTAATCATTTCTCTACGAAAAAATTCAGGCAAAAGAACATCGCTATACTTGGCATTTTCCGCATCGTGTAGAATGAATTGTCCGCTATAAAAAGTTGCGGTTTGCCCTTCATTTCTTGCTTTCTCATTGAGAGCTGAAAAAGGAAGAGTTGGAGACAACAATTCTTTCGCTTTTAATTCTCCTTGATAGACTGTGCCCCCCTGCATAGCTAGTTGATGAGGCTTAGGAGAATGGCGAGGCGTTACGACACCTTGAGCGAAACAATTGACGGAAGCAAGAAGCAAGACCATCGAAGCGTTTAGAAATCTTGGTCGCATAACATCTTCCCCCTGTCTGGCGGTTGATTATAGCTGTTTGGGCTGTTCAAAGGACAGAACGACTTTTCATCATTCATCTTGCAATAAGAAATCAACCGTTGAACGGGAACGAAAATTTAATCATTTAATAGCACCTTGAAACTTCATTCTTTGCGCCAAAGGCGCAACAAGTAGGTAGCCAATGGCAAGAAGCACTCAAGCCTTCGCGCGCATACGGTGAGCCAGAAATAGGTTGTGCACTTCATTGCGCGGGGACGAGACGCTGATTTGTCCAGACATTTCATATCTGGTTGGCATCTTGATATCGCTTCGCGGCTCAAACGATTGTAAAGATTTGCAGTGACTTACCACTGCAAATCTATCTTTATTAGGCTCCACTTTCCTACACTATATGGTATTGCTGGAACTCTTTTTGGTATAGCCATAGTGGGTTTTC
The DNA here is from genome assembly GCA_031389065.1 of Acidobacteriota bacterium. Lineage (GTDB taxonomy): Bacteria > Acidobacteriota > Blastocatellia > UBA7656 > UBA7656 > JACQDB01. The sequence goes on from JANMSG010001009.1 coordinate 3,967, forward strand.
TCGTTTCATTTCCGCGATTTAGCTGCGGTACCCGACTTGCTCGCCTCAAGCTTTATCGAAACTAATTTCCCAGGAGAACAAACCATGTATATGACGAGAAGTAGTCTCACCCGATTCTTGTTCACTGACAAAACTTTCAACTCTGTGATAAAGCGAGCAGGTTTCCTAACGATCCTCGCTTTATTGTTTAGTTTTTCACCTTCTTTGAAAGCGCAAGATTTCCAACTAGGAATCGATTTTACAGCAGCAATTCCCAAAGGCGAATTTAAAAAGAACATAGACAGCAACGGCTATGGCGTAGGCACACAATTTCTGATCGGAATCAAAAAGAGCCCTTTCCTTGTGGGAGCGGATTTGGGCTTTGTTACGTATGGCTCCGAAGAATTCAGACAATCTCTGAGCGAAAACATCCCCGAAGTGGAGGTCAAAGTCAGAACCACCAACAATATTTTTCTGAGCCATTTTTTACTCAGAGCACAGAAACGAGAAGGTGTGGTTCGCCCTTATGTCGATGGGCTGATTGGTTTGAAATATCTCTACACGCGCACCTCGGTTACGAACGATTTCAACGATGAAGAGTTTGCTTCGAGCAACAATTTCAGCGATTCAACTTTCAGTTACGGCGTCGGTGGAGGCGTACAATTTTTGTTGGCTAATACGGGCGGGAAACGAGATATTTTGCTCGACACAAAAGTTCGCTATTTGAGAGGCTCGAATGCCGAATACTTAAAGAAAGGCTCTATCGAAAGGGGAAACGGGCAGGTCTTCTTTGATACTTTGTCATCGCGAACAGATGTGCTGACTGTGCAAATTGGCGTGACGTTCCGATTTTAGGGGAATTACTCAAGCCATTTTCAAATGCAACAAAGCGGGTCGGCATTTACTGACTCGCTTTATTGCTTTTCAGTATCACATCGAAGTTGGCGATAAGATTTAACTGCATCTGCTAGAAATCTTTTGAAAGACTCAAACGATTTGTACATAAAATATAGGAGCCAAAATATAGCGCCTAATATTCCTAAAAATTGAGGCCCTTGAAAAAACACCCCGATAAGACCGGTAGCGCTGAATATCCCAAATATTATAGACCTAAGCCGCTCTTTTTCCAGTGATGCCATTATGGCATGCGCTATCGTTAAGTAAATCACTGTCCCCTTTACAAACCAATTTCCAGGAAAAACCGATATATCTTGAAGTAGAAAATATGAGCCGAAAGAAAGGACATAGCCAAGCACAAGGAAACCACTTGCAGCCCAAGTAATATATTTGCTTGTTTTGTCGTTTACCTTAACCATTATTGCCTGCTCTCTTTCAGCATTTTGAAAACGATAGAATAGAGGCAATGAGATGTGTGAGCACCTTTATTCTATCGCTCCCGCAGTCAGTGAAAATCCTTATTGTGTAAAGCCAACGGGTGCACAACTGACTCTATCGCCTTTCAACAAAACATCGTCTATGAACCAGCCAGGCGCTTTTACGGTCACATCCGTGCCGATGCGAAACCTGATAATCACGGTCTTTCCAGCGTAGCTAGACAAATCTACTACCACTTGTTGAAACGCTCCGACCCGCCCGTTTATCCAACCGTCTCTTTCCGATAGGGTGTTCGTAGTGGTCCTGAAAAGTTTGCCAGTATAGCCACCCAGCAGAATCTTCGCGCCCAGGTCTTCAAAGTTGCCGCCTGTTGAAATCTCTAACACGGCGCCATCAAAGCCGCCCGCTTCAAATTCAAACGTGTGATAAAAGATCAACCTCAGGTTCTTAGCGTCAGCAGACAAATTAATCGGCAACGAATCGAGATGTGCATCAGCCGACTGTCCGACATTCGGAGCAAACCATGAATTGCCGCTCGAACGAAATCGCTTTGTGGTAACAACCCAAGGGTCAATCGGTATACGATTTTTCTTCTTCTTGAGGGCGCTCGCATGTGTCCATTTCGCTTCGCCAGCTTCGAGATTGTCAGTGAAATACTCTGTGGGCTGCGAATTACCGACGTTGACAGTAAAAGGAATTTTTGAAATCACTCCTTGGGTGTTCAAATCCAGACTGAATTGTAGGACAGAGCCGCAAACAATGCTTTGGCTGAGGGTAAAAACGAAAGGCGTGGTGTTTTCGCCCATTGCGCCTGGCGCTATGTTGGCAAAATCCGATGCGGCGGTGGTCACGACAACCCCTGGGGTAGAAGTTGATAAAACGCCGCTTACTCCATTCAAAGCCGTTGGCGCAATGTCTTTCAAATTTACCCGCAGGGAAATCGTTTCGCCAGGATCGGCAAAAGCGTCTGCGCCTCCGGACATGGTTGCCCCCGCAAGCGTAGCAACACCCAATTCTCGCTTCTCACCATTGTAAACCACTAGCGCGAAGTCTTGATCAGTCGAATCGTTATTGCCCGGCAAACCATCACCCGCAACATTCGTGGCGCGGACTCGCACAGAGAATGCGCCAACCGTTCCAATAGGAAGCCAGACGCTTTCTACATTATTCTTGCTATCGGCTTCCCCGCCGCTCTTTGATTTATCGCCAACATAATTGTTACCGCGATAAACCTGCCCGTTAATCACGACTTCGAGGTCCAAATCGTTTATCCAGGGTGCGAAAGCGGAAAAGCCCGGCGCATCCGTCCAACCAACCGTCACACGAAAAGGTTGCGACGCATCTTTCACTACACCTGTAAAAACATATTCCTGCCCGCTCTCGGAAAAAGTTTGATTTTGATTAACCAGAATTTTCGGCGTGTTATCGAACAGACGACCGAGATTTAGCAAGCCCCAGCCTTGTCCAGCATGAGGCAAATCTCCGTTAGCACTTGCGCCTGTCATATACGATGTCGTGTTGACTAGCATGGCTTTGATTAACGCCGCGTTTGGCTCTTCGCTACGATTCAATAGAAATTGCCGCACCAGCGCCGCTGCACCCGCCACTAAAGGCGTTGAATGGCTTGTGCCGGAAGACCAGGTGTAAAGCTTTTGCCCAACGGGAAAGTAAAAGTCATCCGCACTTCCACAAATGCCCGTGCCTTCAAAATCCGGGCTCTGCGAAGCCGCTCCTGTAATGTGTGTACCGGGCGCACAAATATCCGGCTTAATTCTTCCGTCATCAAGCGGTCCCCGCGAAGAAAAAAGGGCGATTTCCTGTACGTTATCGGCATCTTCATCTCTTGTGCCGCAACCGTCCGTGCCCCCCTTTCGCACATTCTCACTTGCCCCTACAGAGAGAACATTCTTTGCGGAACTCGGCGACCCAATGCGTTGTGGACCTGAATTTCCAGCGGCAAAACAGATCAACATTTCTTGATTGCCCGCTTGCGAAGGGACTGCATCACGAACCCGCGAATCGTACTCCTGAGAATCAATCGTGTAAGAATTATTAGCTGCGCCCCAACTGTTCGAGGAGATGCGCGCACCATCGCGGTAGGCTGCCGAAATCAGATTCGAGAAAGGCTCATTCAAATCGAATCTACCGCTGGATTGAAAAATTTTCGATGAGCCGAGACCCACAAAAGGTGCAACGCCCAAACCGTTATTGTAGCCTGCCGTGTCTCGCGTCTCTGCGGATATATTATACCCGCCCGCTATCGAAAGATTGATCGTTCCATGTCCTTGCAGATCCGAAGGATCAAGCTCTGAAGTGTAATCTCGAGCGTAAACGATGCGGCTCTGTCCGGCTGCGTCTTTGAAATCCGGGTGAAGGTTTGCTGCCAGAATCGAGCCTTTATCAATCCCTGTGTCGGTCACGTCAACTGTGAATCCGAAACGCGATGAAAACCCACGCGCCTGCAACCAAGCCATATAACCCGGGGCTCGCGGTTCTTTGCCATCACTCAACAATTCGCCGGCGATGATTTGCGAAGCTCGCTCGTCAAATAAGACAGGCGGTGACCAGGCTTCGATGTTGACGACATTAGACAGCGCAGCGATTTCGGCTAGGCTACGTGCGTCAACGCTTATCTTCAAATTCGTATAGTTCAAAACAGTATATGAATCGCCAAGCAGGGATGAAGCAATGTTCTTTACTGCCCGAACATCCTCGGCATCACTTTTATCAATGCTTTTGGAAAACTGAACGGCAACGGTTACTTCGCCGCCTTCATTCATGGAAGTCACCAGCGCAGGATGAATTTTATGTTCGGGTTTAAAATCGCCTTGCCATTGAATGAACGCTACGCCGTCGTTTTGCGCGGCGCGAATCGAAGCGTCAAGTCGTGAAGCGGAGTTCGTATTTTCTCGAACCAGATAGGCGTTGTTTGGCACATAGGCGATGATCTCCAAGCCCACTCTTTGCAATTCCTCAAGCCATACCTGTTTCACGGGTCCGGCAAATTGAATTAGACGCAAACGCGAGCCTTTGAATCTCTCTTTTTGAACCGGCGCAGCCGCAGACGAACTGTTGGTTGAATCGGTCGTCAGCGCTTTGCCTATGCCTAAAAAATTCACCTCGTCCGAGGTATCAATGACGCCCGAGCGCAGCAGCAAGACATTATAATCATCACGTATTTGCGCGCTATTTTGCTCGTTACCCTTTGTTGGTTGTTCTTCACTCTTTGTTTGAAGTGAGATGGATTTCGCGCCATCTTCATTGAGCGATAGCGGTTCGCGACCCGCCTCAAATGCTTCGAGCGCGTCTTGATGCAAAGCAAAGAGTTTGAATGAACCATAATCGGAGATTTCAACCGCGCCTAATTTTTTCGCGCTTTCGATGGCAGCCGTTTCATTCACGTCTATGGTGATTTTATGCAAGCCACCTGGACTCCGATAAGCCCGCGTATTTACGCTGGCAGCGGCATGATAATTCTGCGCGTATTTTTTTGAAGCGCGGGTGTTATCTTCGTCTGCGTTTGAAAACGCGTCCACGCCTGTAAATGAAATCGCCGCAAATAGAGCGATGGATAATAACAGTAATCCTCTTTTCATAACTTCTCCGACTTTTCAAATTTCAAATGGTGAGTTAAAAGTTAAATACGCCTAAGGCAAGAAGGCGTACCTCAAAAATAGTAATCGGTCATCCGCACAGGTATTGTTGGGGCAATCTTTGCGCCTAGGGTCACACAGAATTCAATCGCGCCTTGACTTGCGCTGAATGGTAAAAGCGTTTTGGCTTTCACGGGATTTCAAAATATTTTTCTTGATCTCCGCACTGAAACAAAAGTTTTTGGGTAAATCAATAAGGTAAAAATCGAGACGGTGATTGGCTTTCTCTTTTGCCCTGTTTTAGCTTTGCATTTTGCCAATTTACTTTTTCCTTACTGCTTACGTTCCCCGTTGTCTTACCTCAAACCCGCCGAGCTTCCATTCGCTGCCATCATCTATGAATTTCAAAATCACCGTTGCTCTTGACTGCTCAAATATTACTCTGTAGTTTGGCGTAGCGACGCGCTTGCCTTCCTCATTGCTGGTTGTCATATTCATTCGTACAGGCGTGTCCGGCTTGCCCAGAGCATTCATCTTTTTCAGATTTTCAATAACTTCAATTTTAGGATTTTTTTCTTGAAAAGATTTCGCGGAGTCACTGTAAATCTCATCGTATTTGCCAGCCGATAACCTCTCGAAAAACAAGATTGCTGCCTTGTCAACATCTTCATAGGGAGCTTCCTGCGATTGGAGAGAGCAAGCTGAAGCAGATAACAGCAGGCATAGAATAATAGCTTTTTTGAACATCCAATCCTCACGGTCATATGATATGTTTCGCGCTACAGACAATAGCAGACAAAGACGAGGGAAGGAAAATTACTTTTGCTTACAGCCTTAGCGCTTTGATCGGGCGCTCCAGAAGTCCCACGCAGCTTTCGAAATTCTTGCGATTACGCCTTCGCGAACAGCAACATTCGCCTTGGAATCTGAAACGAAAACGGCTATAGCCAGGTGTTGCCCATTCGGCAGAGTAATCAATCCTACATCATTTGTGGCTCGCGTTAATCCTTTCACGGTACCCGAAGATCCTGTCTTGTGAGCCACAACAACTTCACTGGGTAATCGTCCTTTGATGCGACGTGGTCCGGTAGGCGATTGTGTCATCCAGCTTACTAACAAATTGCGGCTTGGCGACTCAAGGACATGACCAAATTGTAATTCGCGAAACAGGGTAGTCATAGCAGATGGCTTCGCCCAATTGCGATACTGAACCATTTCATTTTGCGCCATCTCCTTTTCGGTTGTCTCAACGGCAATTCCCTGGACATTAATGCCGCGCAGAAAACGGTTCACCACTTGCGGTCCGCCGATCACGCGCAGCAGTACATCGCAAGCCGTCCCATCACTTTCGGATACCATAAATCGTAGTAATTCCTTGAGACTCAATTCAACGCCTTGCGGATGAGCATCTCGAATCGGGCTGCGCTGACCCGCCGAAACGAAGTCTGATTGCTCTACGCGAATCATCTGGGTTAATTTCAATACTCCATTATCAACCTGAGCCAACACAGCCATCGCAATCGGAAACTTATATACACTCTGCATAGGAAATTGTTGCTCTGTGTGTAAATCCACTGACTCTCCCGTCTCCAACAGGGTAACCGAAACACCTACGCGACCTTTTGCATCACGAGCAATCTTTTCAATTTCCCTGCGCAGGCTCTCCTTCGATGAGCCTTGAGCAAATGTAACGGTGCAGAAAATAAAGAGTACAAAAAGAAGTTGTAGACTTTTTTTAGCCATAGGTATTCTCGAAGGTGTTTTCTTATCAGGACTTTTGCAAGAGATGTACAGGTAACTGCCTAGTCTGTTGCTGTCTTGGTTTGCAATTCGTTTGGTGACTTCCAAAAACTCGTCGAGTAAATTAGCCGCAGGTTGGACAACCTACGGTACATTATTCACGTAAGTCCTATCTATGAAATAGGCTCTGAATCTGTTTGCCGGAACCTACTTATGAATTCTTATCGCAATAGAATTTCACTAGGTTATTTACTGGTAAAGCAGAGCAACGAAACGCCACGACAGTCGTTAGAATTGGGTTGCGCCTATGCTCTCAACTCTTCCCTTCTCCCACCGAGTCATAAATTTGCACCTTCTCCCAAAAGGAAGCGCAGTTGTCGCGGAAGCTGTCGTGTGTCGGATGACTCTGATACAGATCATGGGCGGACTGGTCGGCGAATACTACAACCAAAGCATAGGAATAACTGCGGTCAATTACCTCTCGGTCAGTCTCGGCAGGTATTCCGATATGGCACTGCTGAACTGATTCGATGGTGGCAAGTGAATTGAGTCCCTCCTGGAATTCAAGCAGTTCCTGCTGTGTCAGGTTACCTTTGAGCCAGAAATACACGGCATGTACGAACATCTTTACCTCCTGTTATGCAAAATGAAAAACGCAGCTATAGGTTTCAAGAAAAAGAATTTCCGAGGAAAGCAGAAATGCGCCGCCAATCGTACCGTAGACTGTCTAGTCTGCGGATGTTTCATGAACTGAAAAACTCAAAGAAAAGATCAACTCTGGCTGCAAACTCTCGTTCTTC
>JANMSG010001061.1:0-3280 GCA_031389065.1 Acidobacteriota bacterium
GATCGTCGAAAGGCACTACTGGAAGACCTGGCAGTTTTGACTGGCGGCAAATACATCAGCGAAGACCTGGGCATCAAGCTTGAGAACATCAAGCTTGAAGATTTGGGAAGCGCCAAGAAGGTGACCATTGATAAGGACAACACGATTATCATTGATGGTGCGGGCAAACCCGAAGACCTGCAACGTCGCGTGAAAACCCTGAAGGCTCAAATTGAAGACGCCACCTCGGATTACGACCGTGAAAAATTGCAGGAGCGATTGGCGAAACTTGTCGGCGGGGTCGCGGTGATTCGCGTCGGTGCCGCTACGGAGACCGAACTCAAAGAGAAGAAAGCCCGCGTTGAAGACGCGATGAATGCAACCCGCGCGGCCGTAGAGGAAGGGATCGTGCCGGGCGGTGGTGTGGCATTAATTCGCGTGGCCAAGGCGCTCGACAAATTCAAAGTTTTCGAGACGAACGAAGATGGCGAAGTGACAGGCGATCCAGACGAACAGATTGGCGTCACAATCATCAAGCGGGCATTAGAAGAACCGCTTCGTCAGATCGTACAGAATGCCGGCAAAGAAGGCGCAGTGATTGTCGAGAAGGTGCGCGCCGAAAGGAATCCCAATTTTGGGTACAACGCTGCGACCGATGAGTTTGAAGACCTGGTTGTCGCAGGCATTATTGACCCTGCGAAAGTCACGCGTTGCGCGTTGCAAAACGCTGCCTCAATTGCGGGCTTGATGCTTACGACGGAAGCCCTCATCGCAGAAATTCAAGATGATAGTCAGTCCCAGGCGATGTCCGGGGGGATGGGTGATGGCATGGGTATGTAAGCTCCTGCGCTGGATCGCTCACCCTCGGATTGGATCTGTGGTCGAGCGATCCACGCAACCAGCATAGCAACGAGACAGCGCGCAGTTATTAAAGATCAGCGTATTACAGACTGATTGCAGAATGATTTGGCTTCGATTTAAAAAGGTGAAAAGCAATGACTACAGCTCCAAAGATACAAGATGATGAAAACATAGAGAGCATGAAAGGGCAGGAGGGGATACAATCTCACCTCTCAGCCCCTGTGCTCATATTTGATTTTGCGGCAGAAATTGAGCAACTACGCGGGGAAGAGCATTGGCTGCGGGACGGGCGGATCTCTAAGACTCTGGTGAAGCATTCCGATTTCAGGATCGTTCTTATGGTAATGAAAGCCGGAATGCTGATGCAGGAGCACAAGACTGACGCCAGGATTTCTATCCATGCCCTCAGCGGGCGACTGCTCATCAAACTGGAAGGGCAAAGCGTTGAACTCTCGGCTGGTAATTTACTGGTACTTGAGAAAGCCCTTTCGCATGATGTCAACGCCTTAGAAGAGAGTGCCTTCTTGCTCTCGATTTCGTGGCCCCACGGAGTTGAACAGGGACTAGGAGGTACCTTCTAGCATCAATCAGCAGACGGAGTCTTTTGCTCAGGAATTGGTGTAGCTGAAACAAGAGTAAGTAAGTACATCACCATTCCCACAAAGATAAACAGACCGCCTACCAGAAGAAAAAACAGAAAGGCTGTCGGGTGGGACCATTTCAGAGTTACCAGTTCAATGAGCAACCCCAAGATAATTAGGATGCCTGAGACTCGCAATCTTTTTTCCAAACCTGTGACCTGACTCATGGTTTTGCTTCCTCTTTTGGTTTCGCATCCGGATTCCAGAATGTCGCTCCCTTCAATCCTGCCACGTTGTGCGTCATTTCGTGGCACCCTGTAGAGGTGCAGCCCAGTTCATTTCCTTTCACTTTCACCAAGGTCTCCGGCTCCATGTTATGAGTCGCGCCTTCTTCAAAAGATCTTGATCCCAGATGACAGTGCAAACACTCGCGGTTGTTGTAAGGGGTGTAGAGTTTGATCGGCTGCGCCGGCGTTCCCAGATACTGCGCGTACACGTGTTTCATGCCACGCAGCTTCGAGCGAAAGTCGCCATACATCGCATAGTCTGTGTGGCAGGTATAACATGCCTGCTCGCGCGGTACCAGATTATTTTGATAATGGCCTGCCGGAATATAGCTTCTATCGTCTATGCGTAAGCTCAACCCGTAATCTTCCATGACATGGCAGGAGGTGCAGAACTGTGTGGATTTGGAATGCTCCAGATGTTGCGACACGCCCATTCCTCCAGACAGCAAGGGGAAGATGAGAAAGGCGACAAAAGCCAGGATCTTGCCGCCTTTGGTCGCTGTCATTGTCGGGCGACTCACCAGGATCGCCACCAATACGATGCTGATGATAATGATGGTAATAAGAATTGAGGTGGCTCCGCTCATCCGCTTTCTCCTTACCCAGTCAGCCCCCCATTAAAACGTAAAGCGCACACTGGAGGTCACAATGTTTGCCCGATAATCGGGGATATTGGTCACTACCACACCTGTGGAGCTTGACGTGTAACTCTGAAAATATCCAATGTTGAACCTTTCATTATAGCTATAATGACGATAGCTCAAATTGGCTGTGAAATGGTTACTGAAGCGATAGGCCAGTCGCGCTTCCGGATTATGTCGCTTCAAGGGAAGTGAGGTGGTGAAGTTAATGCTGCCGTCAGGTGAAGGCGCAGGTACAAGTACCGGGGCTGTCGCATTCGGGGCGCCTAAATCTTTTAGGTAACGATAGACCAGAAACAGGTCTAAACGATTGGTTACCCCAACCCTTGTGTCAAAGAACAGGAAATGCTGCCGCGAGTAATAGCGCGAGGTTCCGGTCTTTAACATGCTGGTGACAAAGAAGGCAATGTTGGCAGTGGAAAAGACGGAATCATAATTGTAACCCCCATTGATCCAGAACCGTGTCTTTGGTTCCCACATCACGCTTGTAGCAAAGGCGCGGTAATCGGAATCATTCTTTACCTGTCGCGTCGGATTAGTTCTATCGGTTGAGGTAAAGGCAGTGTTGAAAGATAGGCTGTCGGTGATACCAAGATTGCCTCGGGCTCGAACCCTCTGATAATCCATGGGACTGATGCGCACGAAGACGTTGTCGCTTGAGCCATTTTCGTAATCAAAAAAGAGATTGACTCGATGAACCGGGCGGAAACGCGCGCCACCGATAAAGGTGTTGGTATTTTGCCTGTCGCTTTCATCATTGGAAGCAGTAGCAGCGGTGGTTGTATTGATCAGTTTGACATCTCTGAAGGTGTATCGCCATCCGAGGTTACCGGTAAACTTTTTCCCGTAACCGAACTGTAATTGTAAAGTGTTCCAGTAGGAAGTGACATCCGTAGTATGGCGGAAGAGGGTCGGAGCCAGGGTACGGGTG
>JANMSG010001068.1:0-2371 GCA_031389065.1 Acidobacteriota bacterium
AATCGTTCGATGGCTCAAGCAGGTGGGCGATGCGGTGAAACGCGATGAGCCGCTTTTTGAAATTTCAACCGACAAAGTTGACGCCGAGATTCCCTCGCCAATCTCGGGCACCTTGCTGGAGATCAAAGCCCAGGAAGGCGAGACCGTCGCCGTTAATTCAGTAGTCGCCGTCATCGGCAGCGGTGACGCCAAACCGGCTCCTGTAGCCGATTCTGTGGCAGAGGCAACGGCTACCGCAACGACCGAGCAAGCCGCAGCCCCTGTTGCCGCGCCTGCGACGCCGCCACCTGCGCCGACGCTTCAAGCCGAAACTCCTGCTGCGCCGACAGCAAGCGAGCACTCAGCCGAGGATTTGCCTCGCGTGAAATCTTCGCCGGTGGTTCGCAAAATTGCCGAAGAACATGGCGTAGATATTTCTCGCATTCAAGGCACGGGCGTTGACGGTCGAGTGACCAAACAAGACATCCTTAAGTTCATCGAAGACGGTGGCGCACAGCAGGCAACAACCGCCGCATCTTCTCAAACTGCCGCCGCTCCGACTCAAGCAGCCAATCCTTCAGCGCAAGCAATCGCGCCGGTTGCTGCGCCAACGGCTCCAGCCACTGCTCCGACAGCACCCGTAAGCAAACCCGCTACGGCGGTTCAGGTAGGCGCGCAACCGTTTGCCGACGGTGATCGCGTTGAAATTGAGCCGATGTCAATTATGCGGCGCAAGATTGCCGAACGAATGGTTGAAAGCAAACACACATCGGCGCACGTCTATTCGCTTATCGAAGTTGACTATTCAAAAACCTCTGCGTTGCGTGATAAATTCAAAGGCGAATACTTGCAGCGCGATGGCGTGAAGCTAACCTTTTTGCCGTTCATCATCAAAGCGGTTATTGAAGGCTTGAAGAAATTCCCGGTTATCAACTCGTCGGTTTGGGGCGACCAGATTGTTTACAAGAAAGAGTACAACATCGGCGTAGCGGTGGCGCTCGATTGGGGCTTGATCGTTCCAGTGGTTCGCCATGCAGATGAAAAATCTCTGCTTGGACTGGCGAAATCCGTCAACGATCTGGGCGAACGCGCCAGAGGCAAAAAGCTCAAGCCCGATGAAGTGCAAGGCGGCACCTTCACCATCACCAATCCAGGCGTCTACGGCGGTCTGATCGGATTGCCGGTGATCAATCAACCGCAAGTCGCTATCCTGGGCGTTGGCGGCATCAAGAAACGTCCTGTTGTTGTGGAGGATGCGATTGCCATTCGCCAAATCGGTATGCTCAGTTTAAGCTACGATCATCGCGTTGTTGATGGCGCACATGCAGATCAGTTCCTGGCTTTTGTGCGCGACACCCTCGAAGCCGCTGAATTCACTTCATAGGTCAATAGGCAGTAGGCAATAAGCGAAAAGCAGCAGGCAGTGCGCGATAACTCGAATGATCGCGCACTGCCTTTTTACTTTTGCCTTACTGCTTAGGTGTCCGTTCGGGTTTACTTGTTCGCTGCCTTCTGCTCCATCGGCTGCGACAGACTCAATTCCGGCATAAAGCGGAAGACTGCAAGTTCCGTGTGTGCGACAATTCCGGCGGGAGCACTGGTTTGCAGTTTCAGATCGGCTAACGCTTTGCCATAAGATGGCAGAAACTTATCTGCGAAGAGCCCCGAAGCGAATGCGTAAGCCGTTACCGTTCTATTTCTTCTTCACAGCTAACCGGTTAAACTTCCCAATCATGGATACAGCAACAAACATTGCAACAACTCAACGTCGAGTTTGCGAAGTCAGTTTTTTAGGGCGAATTAACTACACCGACGGACTCGCAATGCAAGAACGTGCTGTTGAAGGCTTGCGTGAAGGTACGGCGGCAGAGCAACTATTTTTGCTTGAACACAATCACGTCTTCACGCTTGGGCGCGCCGCAAACGCCGCGAATATTTTAGCCAGCAAAGAACAGCTTGCAGCGCAAAGCATCGAAATTCACGAAACCGGTCGCGGCGGCGATGTAACCTATCACGGGCACGGGCAACTCGTCGGCTACCCGATTATCAATCTCAAGCCTGACCGCCAGGATGTACACGTTTATGTGCGCGACCTCGAAGAGGTCTTGATTCGCACCATCGCCGATTTCGGTATCGCAGGCACACGCATCGCCGGACTCACAGGCGTCTGGGTTGGCAACGAAAAGATCGCCGCCATCGGCGTGAGAATTGCCCGTTGGATAACCAGTCACGGTTTCGCGCTCAATGTCAACACCGACCTGAACTACTTTCGCATGATTGTTCCTTGCGGCATTACTGACAAAGGCGTGACCTCGCTTGCGAAAATCCTGGCAAGAGAGATTGATATAAAACAAGTCTCGCAAATCACGGCATCGCATTTCGCCGCAGTTTT
>JANMSG010001075.1:0-2510 GCA_031389065.1 Acidobacteriota bacterium
GCAAATTTGGGTTCAAAGATGTTGGTGAGCATATTTTCCAACTTGGGAGTGATGCACAAACCGACAAGATCATGGAGTGCGTATTTTAGATGAAATCATTATATCTTCCGATTGCGATGACCGTCTTTGGAGGAGTGCTCTATCATGTGTCACAAAAATCTCTTCCTAAGACCGCCAATCCGCTCCATATTTTAATCATTGCTTACCTTTCGGGTATTGTGCTGTTGGCTATCAGCGCCTTCTTTTACACAACTGAAAAATCTTTTTTGGGTTCAGTGAAGGAAGCGAATTGGGCTGTGGTGGTGGTCGGAATAGGTGCTGCCTTCATCGAAGTGGGTTTTTTGCTGGCTTACAGATACGGTTGGGACATCAGCAAAGCAAATGTAATATCAAATATTGGAATGGCTGTTTTACTCATTCCAATTGGCATTTTTTTATTCAAAGAAAAAATATCCATGATGCAAGCGCTTGGCGTTGCGCTTTGCATCATTGGTTTAATTCTTTTAACACGAAAATAATTTTCGTGACACGAGTGGAGAAAACGATGGAAAAAATTTTAACACCAGACGCGCCTCAACCTGCGGGGCATTATTCACAGGGGATCGTTCATCAAGGGCTTGTGTACGTCGCCGGCCAGGTTGCGATAGATCCTGTGACGGGCGAAAAAAAACTCTCTTCAATCGAAGAACAAACAGAGCAAACCTTGAAAAATGTCGCGGCAATACTCGAAGCGGCGGGCAGCGATTTAAATCACGTTTTGAAGACCACAGTTTACATCACGGACATTAATCTCTGGGGACAGGTAAACGAAGCTTACGCGAAAGTTTTCGGCGATCATCGCCCGGCTCGCGCAATCATTCCTGTCAGAGATTTGCACTACGGCTTTCTTATCGAAATCGAAGCCATTGCCGCGCTCAAAGAGGAGTAAAAATCATGAGTGAAGAAGTAATCCTGACAAGCGTTGCAAATAAAGTTGCAACTTTGACTTTCAACAGACCGGACAAGCTCAACGCCCTGAGTCGTGACCTCATCTTTCAATCCATAGACACATTGAAGCGTTGGAGCAAAGACGATGAAGTTGGCGCTATTATAATCACAGGCGCAGGTCGCGCATTTTGCGCCGGTGGCGATGTGTCAACGATGGCTGACCGAACTGAATCGAATCAAACGCTTGAAGAAAAAATTGATTGGTTGCGAGAAGGACACGAATTGTCCTGGACGCTTTACAATATGCCGAAAGTGACAATCGCGGCAGTCAACGGTCATTCGATGGGTGCAGGGCTTGGCGTAGCTTTATCTTGCGACATTCGTATCGCATCTGATCAAGCGAAGTTCGGCACGGCTTACGCCAAAGTAGGTTATGGCGGAGATTTCGGCACCACCTGGCTTTTGACTCAAGCTGTAGGCGCGCCAAAGGCGAAAGAACTTTTCTTTCTCAGCGATATCATTGATGCAAATCAAGCGCACGAACTTGGATTGGTTAATCAAGTGGTAGCAAAGGATGATTTTCATTCGAGAATTCTTGATGTAGCAACGCGAATCGCTAACGGCCCACTCACCAGTTTTCGTTATATGAAGGGCAACGTGAATTTATCAACCAGTGTTGATTTTAGAACGATGCTTGACCGCGAAGCTGAAACCCACATGCGCTGCGGCATGACCGATGACCATAAAGAAGGGGTTCGCGCTTTCTTAGAAAAACGTCCGCCGAATTTCACCGGGCGATAGAGAAAAAGCGTTCCTGCCACAGGGGCAGAAAGCCACAGAGGGCTTTATTCGCTAAGAGTGCAGGGATTAAGCTACCTTCACGGGGTCTTTCTTAGCAATATTTTTCTCTGTGGTTCTTTGCCCCTGTTAATGATTTTATTCAGAGAGAAATTGTTATGGATTTTAGTCAAATCATTTACTCGAAAGAAAACCGCGTGGCGACGATCACTTTCAATCGTCCTGATAAGTTGAACGCTTATTCAGAGGTGATGGTGCATGAAATCATTTCCGCTTTGAGCGATGCGCGAGACGACGACGATATTCGCGCAGTGATACTCACAGGCAGCGGGCGGGGCTTTTGTTCTGGCGGCGACATCTCGCGCGATTTCACCTACCCTGCTCGTTATCAGGGACATCGTATGGAAGCGATGCTTGAGATGCGCGAGAATATGCACCAACTAGTTACGCTGCTTCGTCGCTTTGACAAACCAACGATTGCCGCAATCAATGGCGCGGCGGTCGCAGGCGGTTTGACGCTGGCGTTGTGTTGCGATTTTCGTCTGGCAGCAGAGAGCGCGAAACTCGGAGACACAAGTTTGAAGTTCGCTTTGATTCCAGATGAAGGCGGCGCGTATCTCTTCCCAAAATTCATGGGCTTGCAGAATGCTTTGAAGATGTCGCTGTTTTCCGAAGTCTATCCTGCAAATCAAGCGAAAGATTTGGGCTTGGTGACTGAGGTCTTGCCGGATGCCGAGTTATTGCAAACGGCAAAGCAATGGGCGGAACGATTGGCAGAGGGACCG
>JANMSG010001078.1:0-2423 GCA_031389065.1 Acidobacteriota bacterium
CGCACGCAACGGATGTCTTCCGCCTTGCATACGTCAGGAATTTTCGGGCTATTCGCCCGCCCCGGATTCTCTTCGGACACGACGATCCACTCCGGGTCCTGCATCCTCGCCAAAGCAATTACGAAGGGATCTGCCGTGGACCTTCCTTTCGTCGTGTCCGCCAATCGCGGGTACGTTCCCATGATTTCTGCCAAGTGCTCTTGCATTTCCTCGCTGATACCAACGACAAGCGCCGCGCGCGCTTTGCACCAAGCATGCAATTCGTCATCCTTCTTCTTCAATTCGACCATTACCTCGGACGAAGCGAATAGCCGCCCTTCCTCGACAAGACCATCAAGGCGCTTCCAAAACGGGGGGAAATTCTTCGGCGGATACGACCGACGCCACGCGTGGATCAGCGAGCTGCTGTCGATGCTGTAGGTCTTGGGGCCTTCCACTTCCGCCATCAGCGACCTCGCACACCCGCGATTTGTTCGAGGCGTGGGATGTGCCTAGTCCGGATCCCCAAATATCCCGAAACATCACTCAGCGTCATTCGCTCCTGGTAGTAGCTCCCAAGGATCATCTGAACCAGGGGCGCTCCGAAGTTTGTAAGCGCATCACGCGGTGGATTGGTCTTGTAGTCTTTCTTGCCCGGCTTTTTATATTCCTCTCGCTCCCGTTCGATCCACTTCTGAAATTCCTCGTTGTATTGCTGCCGCTTGCGCCGGTAGAACGCTGCCGTTGTATAGCCGAGGGTCAGCATCCGCCTCACCAATGCCTCACGGCTAACGCTGTAGTTCAAAGCCAGCTCTCGTATGTCATCGTCGGTCCAGCGTTCGGACGCTCTCTCGGCGCCGGCCAATAGTGGTTCGTTTCGAAAACTTTCTTCAGGGACGAGGGTTGCGGCAGCGACCTTATTGCAGAAAATCTCAATCCGCTGCTCTTCTGGCGGTCGGTCAGCGTCAACATCCAACTCGGACACCCCGCTTTGGCGCAGCATCAGGTGTGCGAGCTCATGGATGAGGCTAAACGTCCGGCGCCGTACCGATGTTCTTTTCCGACTTACTGCGATCGCAGGCAACAGATCTTCGGCAATCGCAAAGCCGGAAACTTCATCAGCTGTAACACGGGAGCTTTGGAAAACGAGAACGTGGGCGTTCTCAATGCGCGCGCGCCACGAGTTAAATGCAGTGTAACCAGCGGTATCGGCACGCCATGAAGCGCGCTCTTGGGGCCCAACCCCAAGGGCGCGCCGGATGCCTGCGCCGACTTCTTCAGGATTGTCCGTTAATCTGGCGGACAACTGGAACTGCGGGATCTCCTCACCACTCTCCTGCAACAATTCCAAAGCGAGCTGGCGACGTTGATGCGCAATCCGTATCTCCAGTGAGAGTTCTGGCGAAAAGGAAATAAGGCCAGCACCCGGCATGCGGCGAAAATCACGCATTGCCTGAAACCGCAAAGGCGGTTCTTGCAGGTAGAAAACAGCGAGGGGTCTGCGATACACCACCGCAAGCTTTTGAAGCTGCCCTACGGTAGGGGCCTTGCTCTCGGACTCCCAATCCGCCAGCTTGCCCTCCGTCGTGCCTGCGCGCCTGGCGGCTTCTTCGAGCGTCAAGCCGGCGCTGTCCCGAGCCCAAGCGAGAACAGTCCCCTTTACCTTCGCTCGAACGCTCCGCGCCATGGCAATACTGTAGCCGCTTTTAAAGCAGCCCCTGCCCCGCACAAAAGGTCAATCAGGGCGATTGCGCCAAACTACGGAAAAGACACAAAAAAGGGGAGTTAGTAAACGGAACGTTGACAGGGCGATGATGCGAATGCACCATCGGGTTGCGTTATTCGCCATCGGGCGGAAAGACACGGGACCCCCTGGGGGTTCGAACCCCAAGCCTGTCATGTTTCGACAAGCATGACCGTCAAGGGCCCCGCGAGCGTTCTTAGTTGAGCAGTACCAAGGGCCCCGTTGCAGCGGGGCTTTTGCTTTTCTAAGTCCGCATCCCGAGTATGCCAACTTTCGCCTTAACGTCAATCGTGTTTGGCAACAAATAAAGTAGATTTGACAAGGCTTCCCGAGCGTGTTTTTGCGTTTTGGAGAGCTCGAAAGCGCGCGAGGCACGAATGCGCGATTGATCTACTGCTGCCGCCAATGCATTTAAACGCGTTCTAATGCGTTTAGACGGAAGTCAGCGCCCTCGCCCGTTCCGAGCTGCACGCTTCGTGCAGCACGCGCATCACGTAGATCGTGTCCTGAATGTTGATCGGACCGGAATGCTCGACCTCGGGCAAGTACCGCCAGACGCGATAAGCGTCGTTTAGGATCGCCAGGCAATCGCGGAACCCCGTCTTCGTCTCCAAGTCGTGCTCCGGCGCGAACTTCTTGGCAAGCGCATCGACTACCTGCCGGACCCGCCCAGGCAGCCCGTCGTACAGCTTCACCAGCC
>JANMSG010001140.1:0-19545 GCA_031389065.1 Acidobacteriota bacterium
CTTAAGACTCTTTGCGAATTTGTTTTTTGCTCGCTTTATTGAAGCATTAATCGCATTTCTTCAGAAGTAGGTAGAAGTCATATGAAGACATTCTGTGAAATCCTTAAAGCGTCATTCGGAGAAGGACTATGAACTTCTATTTTCCTGATATGCACCTTAACGCAGCGGCGACAT
Source organism: Acidobacteriota bacterium (assembly GCA_031389065.1). Taxonomy (GTDB): domain Bacteria; phylum Acidobacteriota; class Blastocatellia; order UBA7656; family UBA7656; genus JACQDB01. The sequence goes on from JANMSG010001140.1 coordinate 175, forward strand.
CAACAGTTGAAAAACGAAAGCAAAATAGCGTGCCAAGAGGCGAAATATAAGGTCGAAATTCACGAACAGAATTATAGAAATTTCAACAAGTAATTTCAGTATTTATTACATTTTAATTAATAGCTAACTACTCTGGGCGCAAATATATTATGAATTATAAATTAAGTAAAGCATATTAAAACAAATCTGCGATTAATAGGCTCGAAAGTCTATAATTGGGAATTAGGTAACTGATGTTACGCAGAGAAAAATGTTGAGTTTCGCTTGACGCAGAAAAAGCCAATAAAATGGCGGTTTGAACCATTCCGCAAACCTCGCACAAACTACAGCAAGAAAGCCATTTGAGCAGCCTTGCAACAGGTTTTATACGGTTTTGACAGGCATTTTACAGAAGTTTTTTGGTTGTCAAATCAAAAGCCAAGATTTTCACTGCGTAACATCAGTTAGGTAAGATTTGGATGGTTTAATAAAATTAGAAAAAATAAAAGGTAACATTGAATCAGACGTGACTCTTTGCTTATCAAACTATACTTGACAACATGCGTTGAACTGCCGAAGGAAAAGCTCGAGAATTATCAGTTTTTAAGGTCGGTATATCTGGATAAACTGCTTGAGGTCTTGCGTTTCTTAGTTCATGAAAAGAAGCCCATTAAAAGTCTGAGTGATAGAATACCAATTGTGGCATAGACAAAAACGTGATTACAGGGCCAATTGTCCTTAATCAATAAAGCCAGTGCGCCCCAACTCTTATTCTGACGCCGCGTCCTTTTGAATCCACATCGCCTCACTGATAAAATCTCTTTGTGATTGTCGTTTGCTGTGTCTGCCATAACGAAAACGAAGTTGAAGATGAGCGCGAGATACCGTGCGATAGGTGCTTCACCTTGCTCAATGTTTACGACGATGGCGAGACAGAGCCGATATGAATTCCATTCTTAATTCATCCCATCTGAACCCGTTCCGCTTGACCAGTGATTTGCGACACGCGATGATACTTCGATTATGGATGCTCTGGAACTGACAAGACAACTCATCAAGATTGAATCCATCAGCGGCAACGAAGCTGGCGTGGTCAATTTCCTTGCCGATTACTTGGATAAACTGGGCTTCGACGTTACGCTTCAAGAAGCCGAAACCAATCGCCCGAACCTTTACGCCAAACGCGGTGAACCTGATGTCGTGCTTTCGACGCACACGGACACCGTGCCGCCTTATGTAGAATTGCGCGAAGATGACGACTACATTTACGGACGCGGGGCGTGCGATACGAAAGGCTTGATGGCGGCGATGCTCAAAGCCTCTGAAGCCTTGATTGCCGAAAACATCAATGACTTCGGAGTCTTGCTTTTGGTTGGCGAAGAAAACGGCAGCATAGGCGCAAAGGTTGCCAACGACATTCCGAACGTTTGCAAGTATCTGATTAACGGCGAGCCTACGGAATCGAAACTGGCGCTCGGCTCGAAAGGGGCTCTGAGAGCCATTTTGAAGGCTGAAGGGCGCGCGGCGCATTCGGCTTACCCGCACCTGGGCGAATCGGCGATTGAAAAACTTTTAGATGTTTTACGCGATGTTCGACAAATGCAATTGCCCGCAGACGAAACCCTCGGCGCGACGACCTTGAACATAGGCTTGATTTCAGGCGGCGTCGCTCCGAATGTCATTCCTCCAGCCGCCCAGGCTGAAATATTACTGCGCGTCGTCAGCGACACCGATACGCTCAAAAAGATTTTGCAAGAGACCGTCGCGAGTCGCCTTGTCATTGAGTATGGTTTTCAATGCGAGCCTGTGTTTATGGAAAAGCTTGAAGGCTACGAAACCGACGTTGTCGCCTTCACAACCGACATACCGGCACTCTCGAATTGGGGCAAGCCTCTGCTTTACGGCCCCGGCTCGATTCTCGATGCCCACACATCCGGAGAAAAAATCTTGAAGCAAGATATTATTCAAGCCATAGATGTGTACACAGAGATGGTCAAACGGTTAAAAACAAAAATCTCTTGATAATGATATGGGAATAGCGGGACTAGATACTGCAAAGTTAGCAGGATTATTAGAACAAAAAAAAGTGAATTGTCTGGTCATAGAGGATGATTCTGCGATGGATCATTGCGTCCTGAAGATCTGGACTTGGAAACGGTCTGGGGTTGTGGCTTTCGTTGAATATGTAAATCAAGGAACCGAGCCACGATTAGTTGGTTTGGTTGTCCAATCTGAAACTTTTACCTTCGATCAAGAAAGCTATCCACTGAATTGTAAAAAGAGTTAAGGCTATCGGGTAAGCGAAGGCTTGATGCTGAAATCATTGCTCGTTGGATTACCAATAAATTCATCACATTATCTTTAAGAAATGTATCTGTTGATTGTCCTTGTTGTGACAACAGGACTTTGAGAGAAACAGGCAATTATGGCATCTGCCGAATATGTTTCTGGGAAGATGACCCTCTACAACGTGATGATCTCGATTATGAATGCGGCGCTAATAAAATTTCCTTAAGACAGGCGCGGAAAAACTTTCTTACAATTGGCTACTGCGACGAAAGCGCAAAACGAATACATACACCCAATGAATACTTCCAATCGAAGTAACGGTTTCACAAATGAAGTGATAAATTTTTTAAATTTACTTTCTCAAATTGTTTGCGCTATAATCGCCCAGACTTGCAAAAGTCAAGTTTGGAGAAAAGTATGAGTTGGTTTCTGAAACACATTTCCAAAACCCACAAACGATAGCTCTGACCACAATATAAGTTGTCAGAGCGCACAATTCGCCGTTAATCTTATTCACTTAAAAACCTATAACTTTTGGTTTGATGGTTGCACCTAATGCTGCTTTCATCGAAGCCATTCATCATAAAGAGAGACCATGAATAATAAAATACCTGTAGGCATATTGGGCGCGACCGGAGCGGTCGGGCAAAGATTTGTTCAACTGCTTGAAAATCACCCGTGGTTTGAGACTACAGAGCTAGCGGCTTCGGACCGTTCGGCGGGCAAAACCTACAAAGACGCTACCAACTGGCGGCAGTACACGCCGATCCCTGAGGCGCTCAAGAATAAAATCGTCAGATCGTGCGAGCCCAATCTTGACTGCAAAATCGTTTTCTCAGGGCTTGATTCATCTGTCGCGGGCGAAGTTGAAGAAGCCTTCGCAAAAGCTGGCTACATCGTTTTGAGCAATTCAAAGAATCATCGCATGGATGAAGACGTGCCTTTGCTTATCCCGGAAGTCAATTCTGATCACCTGCGTTTGATACAGACACAACGCGAGCGGCGCAACTGGAGCGGAGCAATTGTCACAAATCCAAATTGCTCTACCATAGGACTTGTGATGGCAATTGCGCCCATTCACCGAGCTTTCGGCGTAACACGGGTGATCGTTTCGACGATGCAGGCGCTATCGGGCGCAGGCTACCCAGGACTTTCGGCAATTGATATGCTGGGCAACGTCATCCCTTTCATCGGCGGCGAAGAAGAGAAGATGGAGATTGAGCCACTGAAAATCATGGGCGCGCTCGATGGCGGAAAGATTCAATTTGCCGAATGCAAAATCAGCGCTCACACCAATCGTGTCTTTGTTGAAGACGGGCATATGGAAACCGTTTCTCTTGAACTGGAAAAGAAAGCTACGCCGGAAGAAATCGCCAATGTCTTAACAAACTTCACGTCGCTACCGCAAGAGTTAAAGTTGCCGACTGCGCCGGTTCCGCCAATCATCGTGACGGATGAACGCGACCGCCCGCAGCCGCGATTTGACCGGGACGCCGGTAACGGCATGAGCGCCGTCGTCGGACGCATTCGCCCTTGCCCGGTCTTCGATATCCGTTTGGTTGTCTTGTCGCACAACACGATTCGCGGCGCGGCTGGCGCGGCAATTCTCAATGCGGAGATTATGAAAGCTCAGGGATACTTAGATTAGTAGGCAGTAGACAGTAGGCAGTAGGCAGTTTTGTTTTAGAGCTAAAAAGGAAAGATATTGACGATGAGTCAAAATTACAGAGATTTAGTCGTTTGGCAAAAAGCGATGGATTTGGTTGAGATGGTTTACACGGCGACAAAGCTTTTTCCTAAAGAAGAACTTTATGGATTAACAAGTCAAATTCGCCGAGCAGCCGTTTCGATTCCATCAAATATTGCCGAAGGACAAGGACGTAAATCTTCTGGAGACTTTGCTCGTTTTCTCGCTATCGCTTATGGTTCTCTTCGAGAAGTGGAGACGCAAATACTTATTGCTGAGCGACTTGGCTATATGGGTAAGCAAGAGAGTCAGAATTTAATAGCACTTGCTTCAGAAGTTGGTCGTTTGCTTAATGGGCTTTCAAACTCTCTTCAAAGGTAGCTAATGATTAGATCAACGAACTTAAAAACAAAACTGCTTACTGCTTACTGCCTACTGCCTACTGCCTACTAATATTATGATTGTGATGAAATTTGGCGGCACTTCCGTCGAGGATGCCGTTTCAATCGAAAGAGTAGCGGAGATCATCAAAGCGCGCGTGGCGCTCAAGCCTTGCATAGTGGTTTCGGCGATGGGCAAAACGACGAGCAAACTGTTGCAGTCAGCGGAGGCTTCTGCGGCGGGTGACGCGCGAACAACGCTTGCGGTAGTGGCGGAACTGAAAGCGCGGCACGCCAGCGAAGCGCGGCAATTGATTCAGAGCCGTTGGGGCGCTTTTGATTTCATCGAAAAATACTTTGCCGAATTGAAAAAATTGCTCGAAGGCTTGGCGATCTTAGGCGAAGTGCCGCCGCGAGGGCTGGATAAAATTTTGGCTTACGGGGAACTCCTTTCGTCTGCAATTATCACGGACGCGCTTGCCGAACGCGGCATCAATTCGCAACTACTTGACGCGCGCGAGTTGATAAAAACGGATGACCGTTTTGGCGGCGCATCGCCCCTGTTTGAGATCACCAATGCGAAAGTAGAAGAAGCCATTACGCCTCTGATCGCAGAAAATCAGGTGCCTGTTTTGCAAGGCTTCATAGGCTCGACAAGGGAAGGCGCGACAACAACCTTAGGCTTTGAAGGCTCCGATTACACGGCGGCAATCATCGGCGCAGCGATGAACGCCGACGATATTCAAATCTGGAAAGATGTATCGGGAATGTTGACCGCCGACCCGCGCATCTTTGCGGGAGCGCGAACCGTGAAAGCTTGTTCGTTTGCGGAAGCGGCGGCGTTGACCTATTTCGGCGCGAAAGTCTTGCATCCGAAAGCGATTTATCCGGCAGCGCGAAAGAAAATTTCGGTTCACATATACAACTCAAAATCGCCGGAAGCCACAGGGACAGCAATCACCGAGTTTGCGCCGACTTGCAAGAACGCCATTAAATCAATCGCCTTCCTGCGACCGGTTTCACTGCTCAAAGCGACGATTGAAACGATCAGCGAAGAAGAGCAAATCTTTTTGCCCGAAGACTCTTTGAAGACCATCATCAACACAATGATAAAACGCCGGGTCACGCCTTTGATTACCGCTGTTGCGGGATTGAACACGGCTTTCGTGATTGACTCAAAAGCGATGGACGAAAACACCGAGCGCGATTTATTGGCGGATATTTCCAAATTTACTACGGCAACTGTAGAGCACAACAAAGCCATCGTAACCCTTGTCGGCGCGGGACTCGGAAGCGATGCAACGATTACGAGTCGCGTTTTCAAAGCTCTTGAAGAAACCAAAGTAAACGCTATTTTGCATGGCTCGTCGCCGATTATGATGAATCTGGTTATTGCATCAAGCGATGTTGAAAATGTCATCGCGCGTTTGCACGAAGTCTTTTTCAATGAATTGGACCCCAATGTTTTTCAGTAGCCGGCGTGCAAGGTTTGCGCTCTTTACTCGTTCGTCAGGTATCACAGCAATCGTTTCGAGCGGTCATAGACGCTGATTTAAGTTGACAGCATGAAAAGTCAGAAAAGCTTTTTTCAAAATGAGGCGAAATGGCTCGTGTTATTCGCCCTTGCGCCTATTATCATGGGCTTGCTGACGTTCTGTATTCTCAGGTTCATCAAGTGAACCTGTACATTCTTTTGTTCAAAGTGAGTATTCAAAATCAATGAAGTTATCAAACAAGTTTTTTCGTTTCAGTTTATTAGCAATTCTGCTTTGCGTGTTCGCGGCGGCGCATTCGGCGCCAAGTCTGGCAATAGCTTCCGGACTTGAAAGCGAAGCGTCCGCGAGAAATTCCTGGCAAGGCATCACGCCGCTGCGTTCTTCAACTATAGATGTAGCACGTATGATGGGGCTTGAAAGAGATTCGCCGGAAGGCTCGCTCGTAGGGCCTTTCAAGGTCGAAGACGGCGAAGTGACGTTTTCCTATTTGACGCCCAGCCTTGCCAAGATTTATCGCGCTCCTGCTTCGCTGACCAATAAAGTCTTCACCATTTATTTGAAGCCCGCAGCGCCAATCTATCGCGCCGATTTAAAACTGGATCGCAGTTTCAAACCCTGCATCGAAGAAGGTATTAAAGGGGTTTATTATCTGGTGAACGAAGCAGGCGTTGCCTATCAAATCAAGCGCAGCACAGAGACGGTCGAAACAATTATTTATCAGCCGTCACGCACAGAAGTCCGTCGTTTCGCAGTCAATACCGAATGCGTGTTTTGATTCGTCCGGAGTTATTATGTTCAAAAGTTTCATCATCGCTGGTTTCGGGTTGTTGATATTTTTCACAACCACCACGTCGGCTCAAGATTGGAAGCGTTACATTCCTGAACCGCAGCGCAAAGAGGTTTATAAAAAAGCCACGCTCAACACGGGTCTCACCGCCAAGTTCATCAGTAAAGTGAATGCGCGGGTCTTGTGGGTAACGGATGAAGTGGCACGCGCCATGGTTTCCGATATGCTCGACAAAAAATATATCAGCGCGAAAGACGCCGATTCCGAATATTTCGATATACGACCTTTCAATCATTTCCTCTTTTATCTATTCATCAAGGTGGATAAGAAAACTCCTTGGGGACCTCTGGATCAACAGGCCTTTTCGCTTTATAAAGAGAATGACCAGAAAAACCGCCTTTCATCCGGTGAAGTAAAAGAAGCCTCTTTCAAAGAAGGCATTCGAGAGGCGCTTGATTTAGAATTTGATGTGAAGAAAGGCAAGCAATATCTTGCGCTGGTGCCGCGAAAAAATTCAAGCGGGCAACCAGTCATCGCCGATATGAACGACGAGTTGAGCGCCATGTTTTCGCTGCAAGGGAAAGAGGTATTTCTGAAGTTCAAAGTCAATGCGTTGGTCGCGCAATTGAAAGATTTGTGAGCGTTATGAAAATAGCTTTAATCGGTTACGGCAAGATGGGGAAGATGATCGAGCAGACTGCGCTTGGCAAAGGTTTTGACGTCGTTTGCGTGATAGACATAAATGGCGTCGAGCGTGGCGAACTCAGTGACGCCGATGTTTGCATAGAATTTTCTCAACCCGGGGCGGTGCTGGAAAACATCAAGCTTGCAGCGAGCGCAAACAAACCAATCGTGGTTGGCACAACAGGTTGGCACGAACACCTTGGAGAGGTTCGTAAGATTGTTGAGACGAGTGATATCGGCTTGGTTTATGGCTCGAATTACAGCATCGGCGTGAATTTGATGTTTAAGGTCGTTGAATATGCTGCCAACTTGTTCAAGGATTTCGCATCTTACGACCCCTTCATTGAAGAAGCGCATCACAAGTTAAAAAAAGATGCGCCATCAGGCACGGCTATTTCTTTGAAGCAGAGAGTCGAAAGCCAGTACAAATGCGAAGTGCCTACGTCAAGCACTCGCGCAGGCTACATTCCAGGTACACACACTGTAGGTTTTGATTCGGAAGTTGACACCTTGACGATCACCCACACGGCGCGCAATCGCCAAGGATTTGCCGAAGGCGCAATCGTCGCCGCTCAGTGGGTTTTAGATAAGAAGGGGTTTTTTGAATTTCCACAAATATTTCGGTGAAAGAAATGAAGCTCTTGATAATTGCAGAGATGTTGCTTTTTACATTAATGACTGGATGTTGTAGTACGCATCACAATGAGCCGTCGTATCCAAGTAGAGCGTTTCTCGGCTGGAAAGAATTTGCGCAAGCAGATTCATTACAATCACACGGAGTATTTGTTCTCAAAAAGGGAGAATCAACAGATAATGGGAAGATTCAAGTGAAAGTTATTGACATAATTCCGAATGATCCCTGCGACCCTCATGGTAGGACCTATTTCGCTAGAGTTGAACTGCAATTAACCAGACTATCTGATCAAAAAATTCTTTGTTCTGATTCTTATGAAGAAAGCTCGACAGGATTTTTTGATTGCGGGAATCAAATTGTGGAATTTGGCATATCAGGTTGAGTAGTGAATACCATCAACCGTAAAGAAGGTTGGGTCTTTTTCGAGTTGTGGGGTTAGGGTTACAAACAAACAGAAAATCAAAATGGTGATTGAATCATGAATATTTCAAACGTAAGAGGCTGCGGGACGGCGCTGGTTACGCCGTTCAAAACAGATTTATCCATTGACGAAGCCGCGTTGCGCAATTTCGTCGAATGGCAAATTGCCGAAGGCATAGATTTCCTGGTGCCTTGCGGAACGACTGGCGAAAGCGTCACGCTGACAAACGCCGAACAACATCGCGTCGTCGAGATCGTTTTAGAGACTGCGAACAAACGTCTGCCGGTGATTGCTGGCGCAGGCGGCAACAACACCGCAGCGATTGTTGAAAAGGCGAAAGAGTATGAAAAGCTCGGCGTTGACGGCTTGCTATCGGTCACGCCTTATTACAATAAACCTACGCAGGAAGGACTTTTCCAGCATTTTCGCGCCATCGCCGAAGCCACGAGTTTGCCGATTATCGTTTACAACGTGCCGCCACGAACCAACGTCAATCTCTTGCCGGACACGCTTTTGCGACTCGCAGAGCTGCCAAACATCGTCGGCGTCAAAGAAGCCTCCGGCGACATTTCGCAAGTCGCGGAAATCGCTACGCGGATGAAGCCGGACTTCAAAATTCTTTCCGGCGATGACGCCATGACATTGCCGATCATTGCTGTCGGCGGAGTCGGCTTGATTGCCGTAGCGGCAAACGAAACGCCAGGCTTGATGACAGCGATGACCAGAGCTTGCTTAGATAATAATTGGGACGAGGCGCGAGATTTGAATCGCCGATTGATGCCTCTGCTGAAAGCAAATTTCATTGAAACCAGTCCCGGACCTGTGAAAGCCGCCCTTGCCATGATGGGCAAAATTGAAGAGGTTTATCGTTTGCCGATGGTTCCCGTAACCCAGGCGACGAAAGAAAAACTGCACGCCATCCTCAGCGAATTGGAATTGATTTGATAAAGAATAGTAGAGGATAATGCCGGTATGAAGAAAATCAGCGTAGATGAAATCAAGCAAGATGTAGCGGCGTTTCTTCAATTGATCGAAGGAGGCGATACTTTTCTGATCCTGCATGGTGATGATGAAATCGCAGAGGTAACGCCTTTTGAAAAGTTGCCTACAGAGCCGCGCCCATTTGGACTAGCTGAGGGAGAATTCGTTGTTCCTGATGACATCATTGACCCTTTACCGGCAGAGTTGTGGACGGAACTTGACAGAAAATGAAGCTACTCCTGGACACGCATATCTTTCTGTGGTTCATTAGCAATGACAAAAATTTGTCGAAGGACTTCCGCAATGCTATCAGAGACCCTCAAAATAAAGTCTATTTGAGCGTTGCGTCAATTTGGGAAGCATTGATTAAATTTCAAAAAGGTAAGTTACCGCTTCCCTCACCTGCTTACAATTTCTTAATCAAAGAGCGCCGGCAGCATTCTATCTTACCGCTTCCGATACACGAATTTTGTTTGCGACATCTGGCATCACTGCCCGATCTTCACGGTGACCCATTTGATAGAATGCTGATTTGTCAGGCTATCGAATATGATTTGACTCTGGTAACAAACGACCTGTTACTTCGTAATTATCCGATTAATTTTTTGACTTGAGAGCATCACGATGGAACTAGCAGAAAAAATTAAACAGCTTTTCGATTCACCACCCAACGAATTCACCAGCGAACATTACGAACTGTTCGACGAGTTCAAAACACAACTCAACACCGGCGAAGCGCGAGCGGCAGAGAAAATTGACGGCAACTGGCGCGTCAATCTATGGGTCAAACAAGGCATCTTGCTGGGCTTCAAGCTCGGTCGCATAGAAAATTTCTCCATCAACGATAATTTTCGCTTCTTCGATAAACACACCTACCCGCTCAAGCACATCACGGCTGATGACGGTGTCCGTATCGTACCGGGCGGCTCTTCGATACGCGATGGCTGCTTCATCGCGCGCGGCGTGACCTGTATGCCGCCTATGTACGTCAACGCCGGAGCCTTCATTGACGAAGGTACGATGATTGATTCACATGCCCTCGTAGGCTCTTGCGCGCAGATCGGCAAGCGCGTACATCTTTCCGCCGCAGCGCAAATCGGCGGTGTGCTCGAACCCATCGGACAACTGCCCGTCATCATCGAAGACGACGTTTTAATCGGCGGAAATTGCGGTGTTTATGAAGGCGCGATTATCCGCGAACGCGCGGTGCTTGCGGCGGGAACGATTTTAACGGGCGGCACGCCGGTGTATGATTTGGTTAAGGATACGTTTTATCGCAAGACCGAAGACGCGCCGCTGGAAATCCCCGCGGGCGCGGTCGTCGTTGCAGGCTCACGCGCCATCACCAAAGGCAAAGGCATAGAGCTTGGTCTTTCGATTTACACGCCTATCATCGTCAAGTATCGCGATGAAAAAACCGACGCTTCGGTGAAGCTTGAAGATTTTCTCCGTTAATGATGAAGTAGCCTATCAAAATTTGCTGAAGCTATTGTTGAGCAGATCAAGTTTTGAATTTCAAAGTTTGAGGGAAAAGAAAGTTCAAACTAATCCGGTTTGCCTGCGTACTCCTTTGAGCATTCAAGTCAATCGGAGATCAACATGAAAAAAAGATTACTCGCTACATTTATTTTGCTTGCCTATTTCGGCGCACTCATCCCCTCATCCGCACAGGCGCAAGATCAATCATCAAGTAAAAACCAAAGCCTGGCTCTTACGGGCGCACAAATTTATACCTCGCCGACAGCGAAACCAATCATCAATGGAGTTGTGTTGATAAAAGATGGCAAGATCGTTGCGGTTGGCGACCGCAAGAAAACCAAAATCCCCAAAAACAGTAAGATTCTCGATTGCAGCGGGCTTATCCTGACTGCCGCTTTCTGGAATAGCCATGTCCATTTTACCGAGGAAAAATGGCAGAATGCGGCGAGTCTCCCTGCCGCGCAACTGGCGCAACAGATGCAGGATATGCTGACGCGCTATGGTTTCGCGCACGTCCTTGATACAGGCTCTTTTACGGAAAACACGCTGGCGTTACGGCAACGTATTGAACAGGATGGCATACCGGGACCATCTATTCGCACCGTAGGCAATCCGTTCGGAGCATTGGACGGCACGCCTTTTTACCTGGAGCCGCTAAAACTCCCCGAACTTGCCGCACCTGCAGAAGCGATAAAGACTATCACTCAACACCTTGCCTCCGGCGTTGATGGCATCAAGATATTTGCGGCCTCCCCGAAACGCGGCAGGCCGCCGGTCGTGATGCCTCTCGACGTAGCGAAAGCAGTCGTGTCGGTCGCGCACGCACGTGGCAAGTTTGTGGTCGCTCATCCAACCAATACTGCCGGTGTTGAAGTCGTTATCGGAGCAGGCGTAGATATACTTGCGCACACCACACCGGACGGCGGCGAAATCTGGAGCGATGACCTGGTAAAAAGGCTCAAAGCCGCACGCACAGCTTTGATACCGACATTGAGGCTCTGGAGGTTCGAGCTTGAGCGCAATAAAGTTCCTGCTGCAAGAATGGAAAAATTCATAGATATAGCTTTGCAGCAGCTACGCGCATACTCGCAGGCGGGCGGTGAAATTTTATTCGGCACGGATGTTGGCTATATGAGCATCTATTCTACAGCCGATGAATATGAGTTGATGGCAAAAGCAGGAATGAGCTTTCAACAAATTCTGGCATCCTTGACGACGGCTCCCTCCGCGAGATTTGGCGTAGCAAAGCATACAGGAAAAATCGCTACGGGTATGGATGCAGATATTGTTGTGCTGGCTACGGACCCGGCGGTTGACATCAAAGCCTTAGCCAATGTCAAATACACTCTTCGTAAAGGAAAAATTATTTACAACTACTAGGTTACAGGGAACAGGGGACAGGTTATAGGGGGAAGTCAACAGGTGATGAGAGGTTGTGTATGTCCAAGATTGAGTCGCATCGTGATTTATTAGTTTGGCAAAAGGCGATGGATTTGGCAGTACAGATCTATCGTTTAGCCTCCCTGTTTCCGCAGAACGAAATTTATCGCTTAACCTCTCAAATCACACGAGCGGCAGCATCTGTACCGGCTAATATTGCCGAAGGTCATGCCCGAGGGACGAGAAAAGATTACGCTCATTTTTTAGCTATCGCCAAAGGCTCCCTGATGGAGACAGAGACCTTTTTAATGCTTGCTGTGCGACTTGAATACGTCAAAGAAGGGCAGGCAAACTCAGCTTTATCGTTGATTACAGAAATCAGCAAAATGCTCACAGCCATTCGTACAAAACTATTGAATGCGGACATCAACAGGTAATTCACTAGCACGAGAATACGAATCCCTGTAACCTGTCCCCTATAACCTGTAACCTATGTTCATACCATCAGAGAGAATCAAAAATGTTCAAAAGAGCGCAACGCGCAGGCTCTATGACGCAGCGCCGCAAGGTTCTATCAATCTGGGGTTGGGCGAGCCGGATTTCTTCACACCCGATGTGGTTCGCAACGAAGCAACGCGAATCATCAAAGAAGAACGCCTGGGCTACACGCCGAACGCAGGGCTTCTGGCATTACGCGAAAAAGTCGCGGCGTATCACAGCGACGGCTTGAAACGGGCTTGCGGGGCCGATTCCGTGTGTGTGACCAATGGTGCCGAAGAAGCGCTGTTTGCGGTGATGATGGCGATACTCAACCCTGGCGATGAAGCCGCCTTGCCTGATCCCAGTTTCAGCGCCTACGCGACGATTGCCGAAATCGCAGGAGCCAGAGTTGTTCCCTTTGCGATGCCCGCCGCAAAAGGGTTTCAGTTTGACCGCGCAAGTTTCGATAGAGCCATCACAGATAAAACCAAACTCGCGTTGATCGTCTCGCCGTCTAATCCGACGAGTCGAGTGATTGCCCGCGATGATTTAAAGTTTATTGCAGAGCGTTTACAAGGGTCGGATGTTTACGTCATCGCCGATGAAATTTACCGCGAGCTTTATTTCGATGAGCGCCCGTCTTCGCTTTCGGAGTTTTACGACAAAACGATCATCGTGTCGGGCTTGTCAAAGATGATGAGCATGACGGGCTGGCGTTTAGGATGGGCTGTCGGTTCGCCCGAAGTCATTCAATACGTCACGGTGATGCACCAATACATTTCGTCTTGCGCCTCTGCGGTTTCGCAAAAAGCTGGGCTCGCCGCTTTCACAGATGAAGGACGAGAGGCTACGAAAGCGATGCGCGAAGAGTTGCGCCATCGCCGCGACGTGATGGCGCAAGGCATAGAACGCGAGTTAGGTTTGCCTTATATTTCAGGCGAAGGCGGTTTCTATATCATGCTCGACGTGTCGCGCTACGGCGAGTCGGAAGTAGTAGCGATGCGATTACTTGAAGAACGTGTGATCACCGTTCCGGGCGACGCCTTTGGCGCCCAAGGGCAAGGCTTCTTGCGCTTATCATTTTCAATCGAACCAACACTGATAGAAGAAGCGATACGCCGCATCGCCAAAGGCTTAAGCAATAAATGAAACAGATACTAAGCAGTCAGGATTTTGAGAGCCTGCTCACTTCTGAGCAGGCTCTACTTTATATTTTTGCCGACTGGTCAGAATACGCTGCAATAACCGGGCTGCGTATCGTTGAGCAAGCAGAAGAATTTTTCTTGAAAAATCTTGAGTTCCAGATAGAGTTTTGGCTGGCAGACCTCAGCGATGATACCTCACCTGCCGCTTTCATTGTGAATTGGCTACGACAACAAGAAAGCGAAACCCTTAGGCTGTTTCCAGCCATCGGAACAGGTAGTGGGTCAATCCTCTGGATTCGCAAAGGTCAGGCAGCAGCTTTTGCACTCAGTGCCTCCCATCTCGGCATAGATGGCGTAATTGATAAGATGAAAGAAATCTTCTGCGAGCAAAGTTAGGACTAACAGACCAGTGCAGTCAGACGCGGTCAGTCTCATTCGCATGGTTTTTTAGTCCTGTTCTGCGTCGGCTGATTTTGCTTATCAATAATCTTCTGCGATGCAAAAGCAAATCTTCGACTCCGTAACCTTCCTGCTACTTCTTCAACTTGATGTCTTGCACACAATGCAGTATGCCTTGTTTATCGCGCTCCAACGGTCTGATTGAAAATCCGCTGTCTGGATTGGCGGCGTCTGCGCGTATGCGGTCATTGATAAACTCATCGCCTGTAAAAACGATTTCAAAAACTCTTTCCTTGTATCCTTCGGCACTGACTACATAATGGATGTGAGCCGGAATCTGATTATTCGGGTAACGTGCGGGCTTGATAGTGTCGTATTCATACCTGCCCTGCGCGTCTGTGCGCAGATAGCCACGCAGTCTGGGGTTGCGGTTGTCATCATTGGTTGCGCTGGAGTAATAACCACTAACGTCCGTGTGATAGACATAGATTGAAACTCCCGCAAGTGGAGTTTTGCCGTCTTCTCCATAAACCTTTCCTGAGACAACGAGGCGTTCGCCCGCTTCGCTTTTGCCGGCGATAGTAATTTTCGCTGGCGCGTTTTTTTCAGCCACTTTAGGCGCTTGCATTGGATAACAAGAGACAAGTAAACCAATTATCAAAAGCTCAAAGATTTTCATAACCGTTCTCCTGATGCTTAATGGTAAATCGCAGTGTTCCTGATGAAGACAAACACTTATCGTATTTTTGAATGGCGAATCTGTATTTGAACCTCAAGAGGTGATCGAGGCCGGGTTTGTTTTCAAAATCGGTTTAGAGCATACAACGAAGCTTTCGCGGAAGCAAAGATTTTTGCTGCTCCTGTTCGTTCGCCCAGCAAGATCAACTCGAACTTGATTTCGGGTTCGCAAAGCGAGAACATAGTCATCGTGAGAGTAATAAGCCGAAAAGCGATCAGAGAGTTTGCTGAAAAATACCTCGATGCTGTTGCGCCGTTGGACAGTTGGTATCGTAGAGCAACGAAAGCTAACTGGGCGAATCTCGCTGATGTGAAAGCCGATTATCCGCACGCTGATCTGGTGGGAATTTGTACGGTGTTCAATATTAAAGGTAATGACTATCGCTTGATCACCAAGATTTACTATAGCCTGCAAAAGATTTACATTCGGCATATCTTAACTCACAAAGAATACGACAAAGGAAGGTGGAAAGATGACTGCGCTTGTTAATCATCAAATAGACCGGCGTAAATACGGACGATTGCTCGCCAAGACTCTTCCCAAAGAGATTGAAACGAAAGAAGAGCATGAGCGAATGTGCAACATCGTTGATGCGTTGATGTCAAAAGGCGAGGGCAACGTAACGCCCGAAGAAGCCGTCTTGCTCGATTTACTTTATACACTGATTGAAAAATATGATGACGAGCATTATCCGCTGCCGGAAGGCAAGCCGCTCGATATGCTCAAACACCTCATGGAATCGCGTGACGTGAAACCGAAAGACTTATGGGAAGTCTTCGGCTCAAAAGGCGTGACTTCAGAAGTCTTGAGCGGCAAACGCCAAATCAGCAAGACTCACGCAAAAGCATTGGCAAAATTCTTCAAGGTCTCGGTGGAGTTTTTTATTTAGATTACAAAGATTTATTGAGTATTTTCAATTCCTCTGGCATTTTGGACTTCTATTTCCTCTTGGGAGACAACTCTATGTTATCAAGCTTTTTTTTTATCCGAATCTCTTTGCCGATGTTTATCATTAGTTCATTTGCTCTTTGCGTATTCGCCGCCGACTATCCGACGCATCCGCTTGACCCTTTGAGCAAAGAGGAAATTACGGCGACCGTTGAAGTCTTGAAAGCAAACAGCAAGGTGAATCAGGAGAGTCGCTTTTCGACTATCGTTTTGAAAGAGCCGCCGAAAACCGAAGTCTTGAATTACAAAGCGGGCAATGCGTTTCGCCGCGAAGCGTTTGCCGTTATCTATGAACGCGCTGCCAATAAAACCTTTGAAGCCACAGTTGACCTCAACAAAAAATCGCTCATCTCCTGGAAAGAAATCGCGGGGGTGCAGCCTACATTTTTAATCGAAGACTTTTTGCTCACCCAGCAAATTGTCATCAGTGACCCGCTGTGGCAAGCCGCTATGCGGAAACGCGGTATCACGAATTTCAAAAGCGTTCAAATAGACCCCTGGGCTGCAGGGTTTTTCGGCACCGACGAAGCCAAGGATGCGCGTGTCGTTCGCGCTGTCGCTTATCTCAACGAAGGCACCAAAAACGCTTATGCAAGACCGATTGAAGGCTTGATTGCTTACGTGAATTTGAACACCAAAAAAGTCTATAAGCTGGTGGATACAGGCGTAGTCGCAGTTCCCAAAGAGACCGGCGAACTCGATATGAAATCCATAGGCAAGATGCGCGAATCGCCCAAGCCTCTGCAAATCACGCAACCCGAAGGCGCGAGTTTTGAAGTCAACGGGCAAGAGGTTCGCTGGCAGAATTGGCGATTCAGATTTTCTATGCACCCGCGTGAAGGCTTACTCCTGCACACGGTTGGTTATGAAGACAGAGGCAAGTTGCGCTCGATTCTCTATCGCGCCGCGCTTTCAGAAATGGTCGTGCCTTATGGCGATTCGAAAGCCGGATGGTTTTTCCGCAACGCTTTCGACGAAGGCGAGTTTGGCATAGGCCGTCTGGCGCTTTCGCTGGAACCGAAAATTGATTACCCCGAAAACGCTACGTTATTCAACGCCATCTTTGCCCAAGAAAATGGCTCGGCGGTCCCTCTACCTCGCGCCGTTGCGTTGTATGAACGCGACGGCGGCGTTTTGTGGAAGCATGTTGATTACACGTCGCTTCCTTTCGTGCATAACGAATCGCGCCGCGCCAGACAGTTGGTGCTCACCTGGTTTGCCAACGTAGGCAATTACGAATACGGATTTAACTGGATTTTTCATCAAGACGGCATGCTTGAAATGGAAGCGCTACTAACAGGCATCATGGCTGCGCGAGGCATAGACGAAGCCGAAAACCATCGGCTGCAACACAGGGCTCACGCTCACAAAGTCGCCCCGCAAGTTGAGGCTGTGCATCATCAACACTTCTTCAATTTCCGATTGGATTTCGACGTTGACGGGACCAGTAACAGCGTCGTTGAGATGAACACGCACGCTCTGCCGACGGGCAAAAATAATCCCTATCACAACGCTTTCACCATGACTGAAAATTTGCTGCGCACAGAGACGCAAGCGCAAAGGCAGTTGAATTTCGCATCCAGTCGCAAGTGGAAAATCATCAATCCGACGAATAAAAATTCGCTGGGCGAGCCTACCGCGTACTTGTTGTTTCCGGGCGAAAACTCTGTTCCTTATGCTGCGCCGGCTTCGTCTGTCAGGAAACGCGCAGGCTTTATGAATGCGCACCTGTGGGCTACGCCTTACGATGAAGACGAGATGTATGCGGCGGGCTTTTATGTCAATCAGAGCAAGGGTGGCGATGGTTTGCCGAAGTGGACGAAAGCGAATCGTTCGCTTGAAAATCAAGATTTGGTGTTGTGGTACACGTTAGGCGTGACGCACATTCCGCGCCCTGAAGAATGGCCCGTGATGACCGTGCATAAAGCGAGTTTTAAATTGATGCCGAGCGGCTTCTTTACCAGGAACCCGGCGCTTGATGTGCCCAAGTAAAGAGTGTAGTTTTTTATCAACAGGAAAGTGCGAGGCAAAATTGAAACCGTCAGGATGAAGCTTATGGCAAATATAAAAACTGATATATCGCTAAGAAAATCTCTTTTTGAGCAAGTCGAAACGGTTGCGCGTGAGATGAAAGTTTCACGTAGTCGCTTATTTTTAATGGCAGTGGAAGAGTTCATCCAACGCTATCAAAATCGCAAGTTGCTCGAAAAAATCAATGCAGCATATGCAGACGATGAGTGTGACGAAGAAGAGCAAAACCGTCTTCAGCAAATGCGACACTATCAGCGAAAACTTGTAGAGGGAGAATGGTAATCAAACAAGGTGATATCTTCTGGATTGACCTTGGCGAGCCTTACGGTTCCGGTCCCGGTTATCGTCATCCTTACGTTGTCATCCAGAATAATGTTTTTAATCAAAGCAAAATCAAAACAACAGTTGTTTGCGCCCTCACTTCAAACCTCAAACGCGCCAATGCGCCCGGAAATGTTTTGCTTCAAGAAGGAGAAGCAAACGTACCTAAGCAAAGCATAGTTGTTGTCCCGCAAATTCTCACCGTGGACAAAACTCTTTTAGATGAATACATCGGGACCTTATCACCAAAACGCGTTAGCCAAATGCTTGATGGACTCAAACTATTCACTGAACCGCGGGACAGTGAATAAATTATAAGTTAATAATCAGGTTTTGCTTGATGTGCCGAAATAGATCAAGCCATTTGTAAAAAGTTGTGCTTTGCTTGCTATGCTTGAAGCGGTACGGCTACTATTTTTAGACAGTGGACTGCAAATTAAATTTTCGGAGGAAATCAACAAAAATGAATTTGAAGAGACTGTTACCTATTATCGCTATGGTTTGTTTGGCGGCTGCGGCATTTGCCCAGGACGTCAGTAATCGCGGCACCGCAGAAGCCACCATCAAAGGCAAGAAGGTTTCAATAGATTATGGTCGTCCTCAATTAAAGGGGCGCGATATGTTGGGCAAAGCTACTGTAGGGACAATTTGGAGGTTCGGCATGAACCTGGCAACACATATCGAAACAACCGGTGAACTCGACGTAGCGGGCACGAAAGTCGCGCCTGGCAAATACACCTTATGGGCAAAGAAAGTCAGTGAAACAGATTGGGTTCTTGCCTTTCATCCCAAAACAGGCGCCTGGGGAGCGCCGGCGATCAAGGAAGGTTACATTGCCGAATTGCCTTTAAAAGTATCAACGGCGAAAGATTCGGTAGAGGCATTCACCATCGCGCTTGCCGATAACAAAGGCAAAGCTAATCTAAAAGCTCAATGGGGAACACTGGTTTTAAGCGGCGACTTCGGCGTCAAGTAAACATTTGCCTTTGAAAATACCTTACCAATCATCG
This sequence comes from Acidobacteriota bacterium, assembly GCA_031389065.1. Classification (GTDB taxonomy): domain Bacteria; phylum Acidobacteriota; class Blastocatellia; order UBA7656; family UBA7656; genus JACQDB01. The sequence continues at coordinate 19,445 of JANMSG010001140.1, forward strand.
GGCTGTCTTTCGGGGCAGCCTTCTCTTTTTGGCTGATCGAGCTACCAACACACGCAGATGTCGAGTGCAGTGTCAGAACCTGGAGCGGTAGCGACCGGGTA
>JANMSG010001142.1:0-7503 GCA_031389065.1 Acidobacteriota bacterium
AACGACAAGGGGAGCCGGTTTGACGTCAAGCTCTTGATGTGCGGCGACGGGCCTGAACGCGCCGATGCCGAATGTCTGGCATGGAAACTGGGCGTCGAAGATTGCGTAATCTTTGAAGGCAAACAGCCGCAGGCGCAGATCCGTGATTATCTTTCCATCGCCGATTTATTTTTGTTGCCCAGTCAGACCGAATCCTTTGGACTGGTGGCGCTCGAAGCGATGGCTTGCGAAGTGCCTGTGATAGCGACTCGCGTTGGCGGCATACCGGAAGTCGTCCTCGAAGGCGAAACCGGTTTTCTGTTTGAGGTAGGCGATGTGCAAGGGATGGCGGAAGCGGCTTTGCGGGTCTTGAATGATAAAGACGAACGCCAGCGATTAGGCAGACGCGGACGCGAAATCGCGCTGGCCAATTTCACTACGGAAAAAATCATCCCGCAATATGAAAAGCTTTATGAGTCGGTTATCATCGGTCAGTAACCCTTGGCGATATAGATGCAAGCAAAAGTGAGACACACATTGAGCAAACGGCATAAGGGGTAAGCATCTGCTTTCGAGCCGCGTCAGCGGCTCTTGAGTTTAGGCAGGCTTTTCAAAGCCTGCACCGAAACGGTTACCAAAGTGGTCTCGTCGCGTTACCGACGATTGAATTGGCTTTCCGGGTGAACGCCCGGACTTGAACTGACGTACTGAAACCGAAGGAGGCAGCTACTATGTATTGCTCATCTTGCGGAATCGCTTTGTTACAGCCAATGAAGTATTGCAAGCGTTGTGGAACCCAATTGATTGCCACAAGGGACGCTGCTGAAATCGAAGCCTCAGAAAAGCGTCTGGATGAATACCTGGACGGGTTATTCTGGATTACGGTCTTCGGTCTGGGATTGATTCTCGGCGGAATGATTTTGATGAAGAAGGCTCTGCATCTGAGCGACGGGCTAATCGTCGCCTACCTGGTGCTGAGTTCGCTGGCTTTCATCATAAATTTTGGACTGAACCTTCGCGAGACTCTTCGCTTAATGAGAAGTTCTAAAGAGGCAAAAGGAATTGCCCTGGCAGGCAGACTCGACACCAACGAACTGAGTCTGGAACCTGAGCGCGCCATTTTGGAAGCTGCGCCGAGCATTACCGAAAATACCACGCGCAACCTTGAACCCATGTCGAAAGAACAGAGCACTTGAAAGCGGTTCAGGGCTTGCCATCAAAGCGCATCAAAAGGACTGCGAACGCCTTTGTCGCTGCTGTTCAAAACGTGCAAATAAACCTGCGTCGTGCTGAGGTCTTGGTGTCCGAGCAGCGCTTGAATCGTGCGAATGTCGTAACCGTCTTCAAGCAAATGTGTAGCAAAGCTATGGCGTAGCGTATGACAACTCGCGGGTTTTGCAATGCCTGCTTGCTGAACCGCTTGGTGAACTGTCGCTTGCACGACGCTTTCAGAAAGATGATGCCGGCGCTCAACATGGGCGCGCGGGTCTATCGAGCGGTGCGGTGAAGGGAAGAGATATTGCCAGCCGAATTGCTGGTTAGCATTTTTATATTTTTTCTCCAAAGCGTAAGGAAGATATACCGCGCCGTGACCTGCGAAAAGGTCTGTTTCGTGGGTGGCTTTGACCTTTTTGAGTTGTTTTCTGAGCCCTTCTTTTAGCGTTATCGGCAGCATGGTGACGCGGTCTTTTGCGCCTTTCCCATTTCGAACCATGATTTGCTGATAGCCGAAATCAACATCTTTAACGCGCAGTCTGAGAGCTTCGAGTAAGCGCAAGCCCGAGCCATAAAGGAGGCTTGCGATCAGCCACTTTTCGCCCTTGAGTTGGTTCAAGATGGCGCGAACCTCTTCTTTGGTCAATACGACGGGCAGTCGTTGCGGTTGTTTGGCGCGAACCACCTGATCGAGCCAATCCAGGGGCTGGCGCAGCACTTCTTTGTAGAGAAAGAGAATCGCCGACATCGCCTGATTCTGCGTAGAGGCGGCGACATTTTTTTCGACAGCAAGGTGAGTGAGAAATTGCGAGACTTGGGGTTCGCCCATATCTTTCGGGTGACGTTTGTGGTGAAAGAGTATGAAGCGTTTGATCCAGTCCAGGTAAGCTTCTTCGGTGCGGATGCTGTAATGTTTGGCGCGAATCACGCCGCGAACTTCATCAAGCAGTTTAGACATATAGCGCCTCTTGGAGTTGACTGAAAAAATTGCCGCTAGGGTCAGGCGTTTAGAGTACCGCCTTCAGGCGGAATCTGGCACCAACGAAAGCTTCCGACTAAAGTCGGTACTCTCAACCCCCGCCTTCCTATCTTTTCTCACTATCCAGGTTTAGGGTGAGGAAAACTGAATGACCCTAAATTGCCGCAAGTGTAAAGCGAAAAAAGTTCAAGGTCAACTTGCTTAGCAATATTACAAAGCGTATGATGGCGCTGTTTTTTACTTCACCAGATCGAGAAGCCTGAATCAAGAAGAGGGCTATGCCGGTAGGATTAAGCATCAAGCCGGGTCGAAGCGGCACCAAGAAACTTGTAGAGCAATATGGCGAGCGCCTGGTTTGTGTGCGCTATCGTTATGACGAAGAGAAGCGGAAGCGCTACAAGACGGTTGAATTAATCATCGAAGAAACTGCTTGGACTCCTAAGCGGCAGCCACGGGCGAACGAGATTGTCGGCATCCGGGTCGAGGTTAAAGAGAAAGAGTTACAAAATCAGATCAAGCGCGAGGGCGGCAAATGGAACCCCAGCGACAGAGTCTGGGAGATGCGCTATGACCGGGCACTGAACCTGGGCTTGAAACCACGTATCATCAGGAAAAAAAGTATATAGATGTAGATGCAAATAATTTTCTATTAGTAGATAGAACGATATAGATGTAGATAAAGCTGTCTATTAGTAGATGGTAAAAAACAAGACCCATTTCATGTTAGGCGGGGAACGCGCCGGAACACGAAAGCGGCTACCAGAGCCAGTTTCACGCCACGACTTGAAATGAGCTAACGGCTGATGCTTCGCGCCGTGACTCGAAACGAGCTAAGGGCGAAAGCATTGAGGTTCGCCGTGACTCGAAACGAGCTAAGGGCGAGAGGCGGTGCGATGGAAGACGAAATGAGTGTGCAGAGAAAACTTCGCGGCGTAACTCGAAAAGAGCTAACCGCGCCAGCACTTCGGCAAAGTGAGCTAACGGCGAAAGCCAGAAATGAGGCGTGTGCTGCCAAAGCCAATAGGTGAGAGGAAAGTTCGCCATCGAAGGCATCAGCCTAACTCTTCATTCGACGCGAGCGCGGTATGTGCTTTTGACGTGGATGGCATGGGCGAATTTTTTGAGCAGCAACGCGCCGCGTCAATTCCGCGTTAGGCGGACAAAGTTACCCTGAATTCAATCGATCTGGTGTAGAATTCTCCAAGCTATTTAGGAGGTCGCTTATGACTTACAATCAAATCGGATTCGTGATAAACACTCTGCTCAAATCGCTCCTCATCATGCTCACTGCTTCCTTCCTCATCTCGGGACTTTTACAGATTCCTTCTAGGACCACGCAAGCTCGTCAGAAACCGGAAGGGATCAGCGGCACTCTGACACTTGATGGAAAGGCCGTCAAGCTCAGATACATCCGCGCCAGAAAACGAGTGGATTTCTGGGATGAAAAAAAACATACAATATCACTCTTATTTACCGAGCAGCCATTACTCAATCGCGATTCAGAATCGTTGGAACAACTCCGACAGATGGTTAAAGCAGGCAGGACTGAAGTACTTGAAATAGACATTAACGAAAAGCAGAAAGTGATTTCAACAACGGTTTGGAGCCTGGGTTCTATGGTGCTTAAACCTGGGTATTCAATTCAAATAGTCGCTTCCACCGAGAAGGTAATCGATGGAAGGTTTAATACTAACGAGGCTTTGGACTTCTTGGGTCACAAGCTCGAGTTTGATGTGACGTTCAAAGCCCCTGTTGAATTAGACGTAGAGCATTCACCTGTCAGCCCTCGCACAGGAAAGCGTTTGCCGCCGGGAGGAGGTGAGCCCGGCAAAGCATATCTGCAGATTGTCGAGGAGGAAAGTGCGAAAGTGAGAGAGAAGTTAAAAGAATGGGCTAAGACCCCTCCTCCCAGCTTAACCCCAGAGTACATAGCGAGATGGCAGAAACAGGAAGAGACATCAACCGTTAAAGTCACCGGGGGGTTGATAGATGGCGACAGAGCGACGCTCGACGTAATAATTGACCTTCCCGCTAGCGGGGAAGAAGAGCGTGCTAAAGTAAATCTCCTTTTTCGCACAGGCAGGTGGGAAGTAATTCATGATGATCGAAGTGAAAGGACCCAGAAAAGGAGCATCAGAAAGGAAAGATGAGTATAGACCCTTGCTTGAGCAAGCTCACCGCCTTTGCAGATAAGAACGCAGAGAGTCAGTGAGTAGCCTAACTCTGCAATGCAGCGGAGCGCGGTACTTCTTTTTCACGTGGATTGGGCTGGCGAGATGAATCGCCAGCAACGCGCCCGCTGATTTCCGCGTTAGGCAGGGAATCACGTCGCGACACGAAACGGGCTACCAGAGCTAGTTTCACGGCGTCACTCGAAATGAGCTAAGGGCGCAAGCCAGGAGGTTCGCGGTTTCTCGAAAGAGCTAAGGGCGAAAGCCAGAAGGAAGCCCTCGCGAAAAAAAAACGCCTAACGCTGCGATGAGTCTGCTCTGAGCCTTGAGTTTTCCATTTGGTTTAAGTCTGGTACAGTTCTACTCCTAGAGGCGTACTTATGAATCTTGTCGTAGATACATCAGTCATCATCGCAGTAATCGCTGACGAACCAGAGAAACCGATTCTGATAAGCAAAACTCAAGGCTTCGATTTGTTCGCTCCACGTTCGCTGTATTGGGAAATTGGCAATGCCTTCTCAGCAATGCTCAAGCGAGATCGTATCACCTTGGATCAAGCAAAAGCAGCGGTTGCCATCTATCAACGAATTCCACTCAATTTAGTTGAAATTGATTTGGAGCAAGCGTTAGAGCTAGCCAACCGCCACAAGATTTACGCTTATGATGCCTACATCATTGCCTGCGCTGTTAATCAAAGCTGTGCGTTGCTGACCCTAGACGGTGGTTTGAGTTATGCGGCGAAAGCAGCAGGAATTGATGTTGTGGAGGTGAAGTAATTTAATGCAAACCTATAAGGAAAATCAACAGCAGAGCCTGTCTTTCTTGTTGGAGCAAGCACAACGAGAAGGTGAGGTTAGAATTCAACGGGCAGACGGACAAGTTTTTATTCTCAAACCAGAAACGGCTAAGCGTTCTGCTTTAGACGTAGCAAGCATAAAGCTAAATGTCTCAACAAAAGAAATCATAGAGTTCGTTCGTGAAGGACGCGAAAGAGGATAGAAGCTGTTGATGCCACAGCAGCCAGTTTCACGCCATCACTCGAAATGAATCAACGGCTGATGCTTTGCGCCGTTACTCAAAACGAATCAACAGCGCAAACTTCGCGGCGTGATTCAAGATGAGCTAACCGCGCCAGCACCTCGTCAAAATGAATGTGCAGCGTAAACAAGAAATGAGGCGTGTGCAGCGAAAACCAAAAGACGAGAGGGAGGTTCGCCATTGGAGGCAGCAGCCTAACTCTGCATTCGACGCGAGCGCGGTATGTGCTTTTCACGTGGTTTTGACTGGCGGATTTTTTGAGCAGCAACGCGCCGCGTCAATTCCACGTTAGGCGGAACATATCTCCTATCTGTGTGTCTAATAAAACGACAAGAATTGGATCACAACTCGTTCTAGGCGTAAATCAAAGAACGTCAATTCGCGGAGGAAATATGAATCGAAGAGAATTTATCGGGCTTAGTCTTTCACTTCCTGTTGTGGGAACTTTTTATAGAACGACATTCGCTACGACGTGGGCAGAGAACGAATTCACCTGCCCAGTATGTGCAACTAAGAATATCTTTCGAGAGATCATGAGCTATGGCTCGTATATCTATGGGTGGCCTTCAAAATATCAGCTTATCTATTGGCCTGTGACCGACCAAAATTCGGTTTATTGCTGTAAAAAATGCTATCTTTCAATGTTCATGTGGGATTTCAAAGATTTAGCTAAAGAAAAAATCCCAGAAGTCAAAAAGCAATTAGCAGGTGTGAGTATCAAGACCTCTATTACTGATTACGCAAAAGTTTCCATGACCTTACGTCTGGAAATTGCAGAAAAAGTATATAGCGTTTTGGATATGAAAGAGGGATTTTGGTGTCGGTTTTATAGGATTGTTGGCTACCACTATGCTGCTGAAAAAAATCCCAATAAAGCAGATTTTGCCAGAAAGAAAGCGTTGAATATCGCGCAGAAAATGCTCAATGATAAAAATAATGAGATCGCTGCAAAAGAACTTTTGATTATTTCCGGCGCTATGAAGCATTTTCTCAAAGATGACGATGGCGCGGTTGTGGATATGAATCAAGCATTAAATACGAAATATCAAAATAAAGAATTGGATGCCGAAAAAAACAATAACGGTGAAGAGAATCTGAACGCTTTAATCAAGGAGTATCATGAAAAAATTAAAAGTCCCAATCCACCACGGGATAGTTCGCAATAAAGAGCCTAACTCTGCGTTCGAGCGCAGCCGATACCAACATTTCACATGAATGCCAGTGGGTTTCGGCGCGGTCAACTTCGCGTTGGGCGGCTTAATGATTATTGACGCTAGGGAACAATCAAAATGCAGAATATACAAATAAAACTTAGGCAAACCGAAAAATCGGACTTAGAACTTCTCTTTGAATTTCAACTTGACGAAGAGGCTATTTACTTGGCTGCGTTTACTCCAAAAGACCCTACCGACAAAGAAGCATATATTGAAAAATTTACAAAAATTCTGAATGACCCGACAATAAATAACCAGACAATTTTAGTTGACGAAACCATCGTAGGTAGTATTGCAAAATTTGAAATGGAGGGTGACACTGAAATTACTTATTGGATAGACAGAAACTTTTGGGGAAAAGGAATTGCGACAACAGCACTTAAAATCTTTCTGACCATTGAAAATACAAGACCTATTTTTGGACGAGTTGCGTTTGACAATTTCGGTTCGCAGAAAGTTTTAGAAAAATGTGGTTTTGTAAAAATCGGCACGGACAAAGGTTTTGCAAATGCACGACAAACAGAGATAGAAGAATTTATTTACAAACTCACATAGGAATTGACAAATCAACGAACCGCCAACAAAATATTGGCAACCTCAAAAACGAAATTCTATTATGAACAAAAGGTTGCGTGTATGTAACGCGCCGCCCAACAAATCAATGGAAGTGAGGGCGAAACAGCGACTTTCTTATCGAAGTTGTCCATTAAACTCTGAGTTGCGCGGATTCGGTTTCGCCCCACGTCATCTCAGCCGTTAGGCAGGCGAACACGCCGCAACACGAAAGAGGCTACCAGTGCCAGTTTCACGCCGTGGCTCGAAATGAATCAACGGCGTGAGGCGGTGCGATGGAGCACGAAATGAATGTGCTGCAAACGCTTCGCGCCGTAACGCGAAATGAGCTAAC
>JANMSG010001166.1:0-2098 GCA_031389065.1 Acidobacteriota bacterium
CCATTCACGTGGGAAGTTCGAGGCGATTTAACAAATTTACCCCTTTCAACTGTTCTGCCACGCCGCGAGATATGGTTGAGAGTCAGTTGTTCGGCTATAAGAAGGGAGCCTTCACGGGTGCTGCCACCAGTAATGCGGGCATCATTCGAACAGTTGATAAGGGAACTTTGTTTTTAGATGAAATCGGAGATTTGCCTCTTGACCTTCAACCGAAGCTTCTGAGATTTTTGCAGGAAGGCGAGATTCATCCGCTTGGCGAAAACCAACCCGAACATGTTGATGTTCGAGTCGTCGCCGCGACCAACGCGAATCTTGAGCAATCGGTTGCCGATGGAAAATTCCGGGAAGACCTGTTCCATCGCCTCAACGTCATACGCATACAGGTTCCGCCGCTTCGAGAAAGACGCGAAGAAATCCCACCACTCATCAACCATTATTTGAAGATTTATCAGCAAGAAGCAACCAAGGATAATTTACAACTATCCGAAGAGACTGTTGATCTGATGGTCGTTTATGATTGGCCGGGCAACGTCAGACAACTGTGCAATGAAATACGACGCCTCGTGGCTTACAACGAATCTGGCAGCATCATCAACCCGGACTCGCTCTCGAAAGAAATCATCAGAGCCAGCCGTGAAATTAAAGAGCCCAATAAAAATTCATCCAGCGCATTTGAATCTATTCCCTCTCCTTCGCTTTCGCAACATCTGTCTGCCGCTGTCGAAGAACTGGAGAGAAGGATGATTCAAGACGCCCTTCGACGTTCTTCAGGCAACATTGCCCAAGCCTCAAAAGATTTAGGATTATCCAGAAAAGGTCTTTATCTGAAAATGGATCGCCTGAAATTCAACACCTGATTCGAAAGTTTGGAGGTCCGCATTGATGCCGCTTTTACGCCTGCTGAAGGCAGAAATCCAAACTCTAAAGAACTTATTGTGGGTATTGTACCGTAGGTTGTCCAACCTGCGGCTAATTTGTCGACAAGTCTTTGGAGGTTACCAAACGGCTTGCAAACCTAGACAGCAGCAGACTAGACAGTTACCTGTACATCTCTTGCAGAAGTCCTACACTTCTTTCCCAATTGCCCTCTACTGAGAATTGATATTGCGCTGTTGTTCAAATACGCTTACCTGACAAATTCTTTCACCCTGCTGTGTTGATTCGTCAGCGCGTTGAAGACCGTGATTTGTACCGTCTGTCCGGCTTGCAAGAGTTGTTCAAGCCGCGCATCTTGGCTGATGATTTGGACACTCGTGCCGCCTTCTTCTCTGGCATCTTCCGGGTAGCTTAAGACCTCAAGCGCGATGCCGTTGACCTCGATCACCGTGTCGTTCTCAGACATACCGCTTTTCCAGTTTCAAAAATGTGAGTATCCCTACGCTTGCTACGCGAAATTCGTGCGAGTCGTATATCGGGTTAATTATCTTCTAGTCCGATTGCCTTATTGGTCGCCCGATTCTAAAATAGGTGCGGCAATAAAGCCTAGGAGGTTCTTCTTGGATATACGACTCCACTTCACAACGGAGAATATCTGAGAAACTCTTGAAAAGTCTTAAACGAAATATTAATTAATTATAAGCAAAGCTTTAACGAGGCGATCAATAGACCATTTATGCCAATCTATGAATTTGGACCTTTTACCTTAAATTCAGCCGAGCATCAACTGCTGCGCGATGGGCGAGTTGTACCGCTGAAACCTAAAGTTTTCGACCTTTTGTTAGTACTCGTTCAAAATAGCGGTCACATACTTGAGAAGGATGTGCTGATGAACCATATCTGGCCTGACAGCTTTGTCGAGGAAAGCAATCTATCCGTCAGCATCTCCGCTTTGAGGAAGGCTCTGGGGAAAGGCAAAGATGGGCAGTCTTATATAGAAAATATTTCCAAACGCGGCTACAGGTTTATCACCAATGTGGTAGTTCTCAATCATACCGCTCATCAGCTTCAAACGCTTGCCAATGAAAAACGCCAGACAGAACCGGGTAGACCGTCAATTGCTGTGCTGCCCTTCAAGCATATCGGTTCAGGAGATGATGAGTATTTAGGGCTGGGTATGACGGATGCCTTGATAACCAGACTCAGCAACGTGAGGCAAGTC
>JANMSG010000016.1:0-8537 GCA_031389065.1 Acidobacteriota bacterium
TCTAAAATTTCTTCGCCGGTGTTTTCGTCAATCGCTTTGGTGTAGAAACTCAATGCGCATCTCCTCGTTTTACTGCATGGCATTGCTGAAATTGAGAAGTCGAATCATATCAAAAAAGCGGGGAATGCACCTTGTTTCATGTTCTTTGAATAAATAAACGAATAAGCTTACGCTCCAGAGAAGCATAAGCTTATTCGAGGATTATTTTACTGAGTATAGATGTCCCGGTAGGTGGGAAACCTTGCAGAGCGCCTCAAACAGTTTTACACAATTCTTGAAGTTTTTGAGGCGCTAGACTGGTAGATAACCAGACGGGTATATCCGAATGAAGGAGGACATTGGGATGCCCACAACAACTCACTTGAACGAGTGCTGAGGCAAATTTATAAACCACCAGACGATAAGCCGAAAGGCTTCAAAAATTGATAACCACATCTCCTATTGCAGGTACAATGACACTTCTGGATTTCTGGATACCTGTATCGCTCCACAATTTGAGTGTATATGTGCCTGCCGGAAGAGAACTGATTCTATAAGATTCACTGCTACCGATTCTGGCATAGAAAGGATTTGGAACGATCAATATCTTTCCTTTCATTTGTTTGTGAATGGAACAGAATAACTCAACAACTCCTGGTTTATCAAAGTTTACATCTTTGTTCTCGCCCTTGGGATAAATCCCCAGATTGAATTTTTTCGCAGGAGAGAAAGAATATACGTTATGAACAACACTATCATCATTGGGCATCTGGACAGTTTGTCCTGCGACGATTACCAGCATGTCAGGAAAGAAAACCATACCTCTTTGAGAGAAAGATGGTCTATTCGAGGGAACGGAAAACTCTCTGACTCCTTCAACCCATACGACCACATTACCAGTTCTACCTTTTACTTTTCCCACTATGTTTCCAGCTAGAACCTGTACCGATCCTACGGTTAGTAGGAGAGCAATCCCGATACTAAGCTTTTTCATTTCTTTGAACTCCCTAAATAATTTAGTAGGCATAAAATTGTTTAATAACCTGACTATCAATTTGATCAAGAGGGCAGCGCCAGGACTTTTATCGTGAAGGTCCTATCAATAGAGTAGTAAGTGAGCGATTAAATTTAGTCCTTTGCCTGCTCAATTGAAATTATCGCAAGCGAAAGTACCGCTTACTTATTCCTTAGAGCTTTATTGAACATATTGTGGCAATCCTGACAACTTGCTTCCAATTGTTTGAATAACTTTTCTGTTCCTTTCCTATCTCTTTTGGATGCCGTCTCTGCCAGCTTTTGCGCCACTTTGGAAAGCTCTGCGGCTTTTTCGTTAAACAGATTCTGATCCTCTTTTGCCCATTCCACTTGCAGATACCTGGGGCTGTGGTCCGGGATGATTTCAGCCATTTGCCGCAGTACCAAAGCGGACTCAGCAATCGTATCCATCTTCTCTGAAGTCATAGGTGAATCGTGCCATATCGTGAAGGAGAGGTACGTAAAACGCTCATGAATCCCTTCTTCCATTAAGTGATGCAGGCTCTTGAAAGAGTTTTCACCAGCCGTGTTGCTTTGGGCTTGCAACCTGCCTGGAAACTGGGCTAAAACGAAAAAGATGAATAGAAGTAAAGCAATCTTTTTAACTCTCATAATATTTTATTCTTTCTCGAAATGGCCTCTCAATTTAAATTGTCACCAGGAAGCTGTGGTATGGTTATCTGCGGCACGGTTCCTGTAAGCGTCTTGAGAAAAGCCACCAGGTCTCGTTTTTCCCGGTTCGTCAAAGAGAGCTTAACAATCAGATTTGATTTGTTTGGACTGCCACCACCGCCGCGATTATAGTAGTCAACGACTTCTTCGAGAGTCTTCAAAGAGCCCTGGTGCATGTAAGGTGCTGTCAGTGAGATATTTCGCAACGTCGGAGTCTTAAATGCCGCTTTATCTTTTTCAGCTTTGGTTACTTGATAGCGCCCCAGGTCTTCAGACTTGTTATGGCCCAAGTTGTGAAAATCATTATCTGTCAGATTTGGTCCATTGTGGCACTGCGAGCAAGAAGCTTTGCTGATAAACAGCAGCAGGCCCCGCTTCTGTGCCGGAGCCAAAGCATTCTTGTCACCTTTCAAATATTGATCGAAGGGAGAGTCCGGGGTAATCAACGTGCGTTCAAAAGCAGAAATCGCCTTGGCGATGCCCTTCAGCGTGGGGCCTTGACCGTAAGCCTTCTGGAACAGTTCTCTGTACTGCGGAACTTTGTTGAGCCGTTCAACGGCAAGCTCCCCGTTGACCATATTCATCTCATCAGGGTTCGTGAGCGGTCCTAACGCCTGGTCTTCCAGACTCTGGCTCCGTCCATCCCAAAATTGAAGTGTGTTAAAAGCCGTATTCAGGATGGTCGGCGAGTGTCGTTTGAGCGCTTTACCTGCAAATCCTGTGGCGAGAGCCTTTCCATCGGCAAACCCCTTGGCTGGGTCATGGCAAGATGCACAACTCATTGATTTGTCGAGGGAGAGACGGGTCTCAAAAAAGAGCATGGTACCCAATTCAATTTCAGCCTTATTGTCTGACCCACCGGGTGAAATCGCAGGAAGTGCAGCCAGGTCTCCAGGCAAAGACTTCATTTCATCAAGCGCCTGAATGCTAAAGGCTGAACTGTTATCCTGCATCGGTGCGGCACGAGCGTATCGCGCAATGCCAATGATTATCATTGATGTGAAAATGAGATAAGCCAAGAAAACAAAATATTCATTAATTGCTGGTTTTAACTTACAGATAAACTTCATATACTCATCCCTTTGTTCGTCAGGTGTACAATTTCTAGAACAACGCGAATTTTTTATCTTTGGATCGATGCCGAGGTCTGGCAAAAACAGGAGAAGTTTATTGCCTCTACTAGATTGTTGTATCTTCAAGCAGGCGTCAATAGTTTTTTGCAGACCGTTTCCATCGTTGCGATTTGAGGCGTAAGGAAAGAGTAGGCGATTCGTACAACTGCAAACAGGATTCTGAATAATAGATGATTGGTCTTCTATTTCCTTATGTAACCGTCTTCAATCATTGGTTTCATTAGCCTTTGCTTAAACCCAAGCTGATTTCTTCTTCTTCAATCTCTGGTGCTTGGACTCGTGCAAGCATTCCGCGTCTCACCAGATAAACCCCTACGAAAGTAACGGCTGCTCCCATGATTTGACCGATAGTAGGCACTTCGCCAATCATCGGCCAAGCCGTCAGCAAGGCGACGATCGGTTGTACATTTGAGTAAATAGATGTTCGCGTTGCGCCTATGCGCTTCACGCCGTGATTCCACAAGATGAAACACAGCGCCAGGGATAAGATTCCGCTTGCCACCATGCCTGTCCAGGAGATTGCTCGCACACCACCCCATTCTTGTTTGAGTAGAGTAGGCGCGCTGAACAACAACAACACAGGCGTTCCCATCAGCATCATTATCGTTGCAGATTTTAAAGAACCGTAGATATGCGCGAATTGACCTGTACCCACGGTATAAGTAGCCCAGAATACCGCCGCGAGTAACAACAACAAATCGCCTTTCAAACTTTCTCGGAAATTCACCTCCTTGTTGCCGGAGAGAATGATTACCGCGATGCCTGCGAAACCGATGAACAGACCAAGAATGCCGCGCATTGAAAATTGTTCGTGCTTCCTGAAACGGCTGATGATAGCCGTGAAGATCGGCGATGTGGAAAGTATCAAAGCGGCATTACCGGCTCGGGTATAACTGATCCCGATGGTGAAAAGCGACTGGTTGATGGCTACAGAAGAGACGCCATAAAGAAACATCGGCAGCAAATGTTGGCGCTCTACTTTGAAGCCTTGTCGGGAGAAAAAGAGAACCGCAGCCATGCAAAGTGAAGCAATCAAGAAACGCGGCGCGCTGAACGCCAGTGGCAAAAAATCCTCCAGCGCAAATTTAGTGACCGCGTAATTCGTTCCCCAAATGAGCGCGGTCAAAAGCAGCCACAAGTCTGTAACGCCGAACGCCGAGTGTTTGTGTTGTTGAGCTTTTTCCAAGATATTGTCTGGCAAATGGTGAAATGAAAAAATGTTGATGGTATGCGGCTCTGCCGCTTTGATGTGCGGAAAGTCTCTGACTTTCCGTATGCGCTTTTCGCTTTTCTTTTGCGGCTACGCCGCCATTCCTCAAGGCGTAGCCTTTCGGAAAAAGAAGGAACTATTGGCAACTGAGAGGCTCAGCCTCTCCGCACATCAAAGCGGCAGAGCCGCGGAGGATTCGTGCGCTACCAATTAAAGTCCCGCAATCGCGCGAGGCTTGAAATGGAATCCTGTAGCCTGTTCCAGGTTATACGCCGCTTTTAACAAGCGCGCTTCATCGAAGTGACGACTGATAAGTTGAATGCCAATCGGCATCCCATTCGACGCCAGACCGCAAGGCATACTGAGTCCAGGCACTCCCGCAAGGTTCAACGTGATGGTGTATATATCTGACAAGTACATCTCCAGCGGGTTGTCAGTCTTTTCGCCCAGTTTGAATGCAGGAGTCGGAGCCACAGGCGTGGCTATAACATCGCATTTCTCGAAAGCGTTGCGGAAATCATGTTCAATCAAGGCGCGGACTTTTTGCGCTTTGCCGTAATACGCCTCGTAGTAACCAGCCGAAAGCGCATAGGTGCCAAGCATAATCCTACGCTTCACCTCCGCGCCAAATCCTTCGTCTCGCGTGCGGTTGTACATATCTTTGAGGGTAGTAAAGCCTTCTTCAGCGCGGAAGCCGTACCGCACGCCATCGAAACGCGCAAGGTTCGAGCTGGCTTCGGCAGTCGCAATCAAATAATAAACCGGCACGGCATATTCGCTGTTCGGCAAACTGACTTCGACAATCTCTGCGCCAAGTTCTTTAAACTTTTTAATCGCGGCTTCAACGCTTCCTCTGACCTCTGCATCGAGCCCTTCGCCGAAACACTCTTTTGGAACGCCTATGCGCAGACCTTTTACATCGCCGTCAAGCGCGCCAACATAATCGTCAGGTGCTACGTCGCTCGATGTTGAATCGTGTGGGTCGCGCCCTGCCATCACGTTCATCAATTGCGCTACGTCTGCAACGGAATTTGCGAAAGGACCAATTTGGTCTAATGAAGAACCGAAAGCGATCAAGCCATAACGAGAGACCCGCCCATAAGTCGGCTTGAGTCCGACGATGCCACAGAAACTCGCTGGTTGACGAATCGAGCCGCCGGTATCTGAGCCTAGCGAAACCATAGCCATTCCTGCGGCAACCGCAACCGCCGAACCGCCTGACGAACCGCCAGGCACGCGCTCTGTATCCCAAGGATTTTTGACGACGCCAAAAGCGGAGTTTTCATTTGATGATCCCATAGCGAATTCGTCACAGTTGGCTTTGCCGACGATGATGACGCCGGCGGCTTCCAGTCTTTCAACAACCGTTGCCGTGTAGGGCGGCACGTAGTTAGACAAAATTTTAGAGCCAGCGGTAGTTCTGACGCCGCGCATAACCATATTATCTTTGACGGCTAGCACAGTTCCCGCAAGAGGTGGCAGCGGCGAGCCGCTTTGCGCTGCGCGGTCAATCGCTTCAGCTTTGACAAGCGCGGATTCTTTTGTCAGTGATATAAATGCGTTGAGGTCTGCGAGTTTTTCTATACGCTCGAATGCTGCGTTGCATAATTCAAGCGCAGTAATTTCTTTGGCAGCGATTTGCTCGCGCACAGACTTGATTGATAATTCTCTTAATTCCATAGTTCAGTGGTCGGTGGTCGGTGGTCGGTGGTCGGTGGTCGGTATGATGTTGGTTACATCGCGAGCTTTTTGCAAACTCAAACATTCTTATACAGACTACTGATCGCTGACTACTGGCTACCGATTATCCTCCAATTACTTTCGGCACTTTGAAGTATCCGACTTCTGCGTCTGGCGCGTTGGCTACGGCGACTTGTTGACCTAAACTCTCTGTTGCAATATCGTCGCGGCGCGCATACCCTGTATCGCCGCTCGCGGTTGTCGAATGCGCGATAGGCTCTACATCGCTCGTATCAAGCTCGTTGAGTTTGTCTATGTAGCCAAGTATCGAATCGAGTTGAATGGTAAATGATTCCGTCTCTTGGTTGGTAAGTTCCAGTTTGGCTAGTTCAGCGATTTTCAAAACATCGTCTTTGGTTATTGGCATAATTTCTCCTCGAATGATAACGGTCATTATAGAAGGCAAAAGGCAAAAGGCAAAAGGCAAATTAGGTGAAGGACACTAGACGATAGTTACTGAAAGTATGATTGAGCGATTTCAACTGTATTTGTGCCTCTGCTACAATCGGGGCTGTGAACGAGAATGAGTTTAGCGCGGAGGCGCGAATCTTTTGAGCCATTCACCAAACAATTCCACCGATAAACAAACGGCTGAACGCGGACGCAAACGTCTAACGAAAATCATTATTGTCTCAAGCGTCTTGTTGTTATTAATGCTGTCGCTGATCGCGCAAGGCGGATTCAACCTCACACCTTTTCTATCACCTGAAACGGCAGGCGAAACGCTCATGCTTTACGCGCTTTCGATGCTCAATTTCTTGGCATTTGTGACGCTACTTTTTGTTCTGCTCAGAAATATCATCAAGCTGGAGCGCGAACGGCGAGCCGGACGCGCCGGTTCTCGATTCAAAGCGCGCTTGGTCTTTTACACCATCGCCTTATCCTTATTGCCGGTTTTATTGATGTTTTTCTTCGCTTATGGCTTGTTGAATCGCAGCATAGACCGTTGGTTTGGTGACCCTGCGCGGCAAATCGTCGAAGACGCAAAACTGCTTCAGGAAGATTACTATAAAACAGAGGAAGTGGAGCTTGAAAAAGACGCCAGCGATATTGTTCAATCGCTCGCCCTCGCCACCCGCAAGGATTTGAGTGATCCTTCAATCGTTGAAAAGCTGCGACAACAACTTACTCGGCACAACTTGACGTTAATAAGAATCATTACACCTGAACAGCGGTTCACAATTCAAGGCGTCGAGGATAATGTTCAAGCCAGAATTGCGCAAAAACTAGCTAAAGTTGAACAACGCCTGTTGACGAAAGTCCCTTCCTCGACAGCCTTTGAAGAAATACTAAACCCGGCGGCGGTCTATTTCATTGCGGGCGTGGCGATCTCGACTGCTACCAAAGAGGCGCGAATCATGATAGTAGTCAGGGCCTTTCCGCCCGAACTTTCATCGCGAACAACCAGCATTACCGAACATCACAAGGATTTCGCTGCGCTGAAAGAAAAGGTGAAGCGCATTAAAGCTACTTACATTTTGTTGCTCGCGGCAGTGGCGTTGTTATTGGTCTTTTCCGCAAGTTGGCTGGCACTTTACGTAGCGCGAGGAATTACCGTGCCGATTCAAGCATTGGCAGAAGCGACAGACCGCGTGGCTCGCGGCGATTTCGAGCATCCTGTTGAAACCGTAGCCGAAGACGAATTAGCCGCCCTCGTGAATTCGTTCAATCAGATGGCGCGAATGCTTGGCGAAAATCGTCAGCAACTTGAACGAGCTGCCAATGAGTTGCAAAACACCAATCAAGCTCTCGATGACCGACGCCGCTATATCGAAACCGTGCTGGAGTCTTTATCAACAGGGGTGATTTCGATGGATGCAAAGGCTGGCATTGCGACCATCAACGAAGCGGCGATTGCCATGCTCGGCTTGAAAGAGAAGCCTGATGAAGGAACTTCAATTGCAGAGATAAGTCTGCAAGGTGAAGACATTGTAAAGTTGTGTCGCCGCGCCTGGCGAAGCGAAATCGCGCAAACAGAAATCACTTTCACAAGACCTGATGGCAGCGCTCTTTTCACAGCGACAACTGCGATTGCGCTGCGCCGAGCCAAAGGTGCGATTGAAGGATGGGTTATCGTTATTGAAGATCTGACGAATTTAATTCAAGCGGAACGCGCCGCCGCCTGGAGCGAAGTTGCGCGCAGAATGGCGCACGAAATCAAGAATCCGCTCACTCCGATTCAGCTTTCGGCAGAGCGTATCATGCGCAACTATAAGCGCGGCACAGGCGTTAGTGCCGAAGCGCGTTTCGATGAGATCGTGCGCGAAGGCACTTCTACGATTGTGCGCGAAGTCGCAACGCTTCAGCGAATGGTCGAGGAGTTCTCGCGCTTTGCTCGTCTACCGGAAGCAAAACCCGTCGAAACCTCGCTCAATGATGTGGTGAAAGATGCAATCGGTTTATATGACGAGCGCTTGAATGGCATTCGAATCGAGCGCGAGTTGGCAAACGATTTGCCCCTTTTGCGCCTGGACCCGGAACAATTCAAACGTGTGATTGTGAATTTGATGGACAATGCCATTGAAGCGATTGATTCAAGCGTTCTGGTTTCTGGCAACGGCGCAAAACAGGCAACAAACGGTGCGCTTGAAAAGGTAATAAAGATCGAAACCCTTTACGAAAAAGAGAGTGACCTGGCGCGCTTGATCGTGTCCGACACAGGACATGGAATACGCCCTGCTGACCGCGATCAGGAGAGCGGCCAGCGATAGGCTTCGTTTTGCGCGATGTCGTCGTAGCTGGTGAGCGCGTTTTTCAACGTGACCTGC
>JANMSG010000028.1:0-3456 GCA_031389065.1 Acidobacteriota bacterium
AACCCAAAGCAGAGGTTGAATTCCCCATCATTAGCCCAATGAAAAAGCTTGTCATTCTGGCGTCAGAGATGTCCGAACTGAAAAAAATCCCACACTCGCAATGGAAAAATCATGTGCTGAAACTGGCTACGGAAGAGAAACCTAAGAAGTGAATAGTGAATAGTGAATAGTGAATAATGAAGGCTAATACTGCGCGGTCAGCTCTCATTTTATAAATCTAAATCCAGTACCGCTTTAACTTCCTATTATTCACTATTCACTATTCACTATTGACACTCTCCTTCGCTAAATCAGGTAAAAATATTGCTCGAAAATCACTGCAAAAGATAAAGCCATCCTTGCAAGAGATGAGTTTTCTGTTTAACATTTTTGGGCTTTCAATATTTCACTGTTCCTTAATTTTTCAACTTACAATTGGTAAAAAGTAATGCGTTTTCCGCGTGGGTTTGCTGACGATGTGAAGAATCAGGCTGACATAATTCGGGTAGTGTCCGACTATGTCACGCTCAAAAAACGCGGCACGAATTACATCGCCTGCTGCCCTTTCCATTCCGAAAAAACTCCTTCGTTCAACGTCAGTCAAAGCAAAGGAATTTACAAATGCTTCGGCTGCGGAGTCGGCGGCGGCATCTTTGATTTCGTGATGCAAATCGAAGGCTGCGATTTTCCAGAAGCGCTGCGCATCGTCGCACAAAAAAGCGGCATCCCGATTCCTGTGGTCAACGAAACCGAAGACCATAAAAAAGTCGAACACAACCGCGAAATCGTGACTCGTCTGAACGAACTAGCCGCAAAGTTTTTTGAGAATAGCTTAAAAGACGAAACCATCGGCAAACCGGCACGAGACTATTTTTCAATGCGAGGCATTACGCAAGAGTCGCAAAAATTTTTCCGCTTAGGATATGCGCCGGACAGTTGGGACGCGCTCATCAATTATCTTCGCGAAAACGGCGCGACCACCGATGAACTAGACCTCAGCGGACTTGCTGTGTTGAAAGAGACGGGCGGGCTTTATGATCGGTTTCGCCATCGCGTAATCTTTCCAATCGTTGATTCGCAAAGTCGCGTGATTGCCTTTGGCGGACGTGTGATGGGCGAAGGTGAGCCGAAATATTTGAACTCGCCCGAAACTCCTCTCTATACGAAAGGGCGCAATCTTTACGGACTCGCTTTTGCAAAAAACGATATTCGCAACAAAGGTTTTGCGATTCTGGTAGAGGGTTATCTCGATTGCATCATGCCTTTTCAAGAAGGCGTTCATAACATCGTAGCGAGTTTAGGCACGGCGCTCACCGATAGTCAGGTGAGATTATTGCGACGTTACATGGACAAGCCACAAATCATCGTGAACTTCGATTCAGACTCGGCGGGGCAAGCAGCGACCATGCGTTCGATTGAAATGTTGCTAACGGAAGGCTTCAAGATCAATGTATTGCAAATACCAACCGGCAAAGATCCGGATGAATTTGTGCGAACCAATGGCGCGAAAGAATTTGTCGCCCTATTCAAAACAACGCAACCATACATCGAATACGTCATAGATAAGACGATCAACGAAATTGACACGACGCGACCCGCAGGCAAAGTAGAAGCAATTAACTCTATCTTGCCGCATCTTTCGCGTATGCCTGACAAAGTTGCACGCTCCGATTATGCGGATCAACTCGCCGACCGCTTGAAAGTTGATAGCCGAGTGATCCGAGAAGAAATGAAGCGCGTTGCCGTCAATCGTCAACAATATTTAGACCCGAAGAGGGTTCGCGCTGCTGAAGGAGTAACTCAGGGCGAACGCCAATTGTTGGAATTGATGCTCGCAAACGCCGAGGTGCGGCGCGCCATGGCTTCAAACCTAACCCTGGCAGATTACTCAGAATTGGCTACAGGAGCCGTTTTCAAGGCAATCATTGATTTAGAACAACAAGGTATTGAACCGGATTTTTCAAATGTAACCGCCGGGTTAGAAGAGGCTGAACGCGAATTGATCTCGACCCTGTTGATGAGCGATTTATCTTGGGCAGGCAATGATGATTTTGAGACCTTACTTAAAAAAGCAACCGAAGCTTTATCCTCCTTGCGACGAAAAAGATTCGACCGCAGGTTGGATACCATTCAAATGGAAATCAGCCAGGCAGAACGCGAAAATAATACAGAGCAGGTGCTTCACCTTTATCAAGAAAAGATGGATATTCAAAAAAGAAAATTGGCGCTTTCAACCTTGTAATTCTTTTATATCAGTTTTTTTTATGAAGTTTTTTGAAAGATTGATTGAAGTTACATAACCCTTTCTCAACTATTCCTGTAAAATGCTTCTCAAGTGATTATTGAATCTTGACAGGATGATTTGTTGAGCGTACCAATTCACATAAGATTTTTATAGATTATTTTTTTGTAAGTCCAAGAGGAGAAGTAGCATTGTCCGAAATAAGTGAAAAATATCATGCCGATGTTGAGAAGCTTCTTGAGATGGGTAAGGAGAAGGAGTATCTCACATTCGATGACATCAATCGCTTATTGCCTGCCGATATTAATTCGGCTGATGATATTGAAGCGTTGTTTGATGTAATCGGTGCAGAAGGCATTTCTATTTCCGACTCGGACGAGAAGTTCATGGAAGCCTCTGCAAACGCCATCGAAGTTAGCGATGACAAATTAGGCAGATCATTTGATGAGGAGGCTGATGTTGATGTTGCGCCCAGCGAGTTGGATGCGACCAATGATCCTGTGCGCCTGTATATGCGCGAAATGGCTACCGTCCCTTTGCTGACACGCGATGGCGAGATCGTCATTGCCAAGCGTGTTGAACGTGGACGCAGGCGCTCTTTCAAAGCAACATCGCGTATGCCTATCTGTATAGAAGCACTGCTCGTGGTTGGCGAACAACTGCGTCGTGGCGAAATCACCATACGCGATTTGGTGACTTTCAACGATCAAGAAGGAGTTCCCGAAGAACGCCAGGAGCGCTATGATGAAGCGCAATCAATCATCCTCACGGCTATGGATGATTTGAAAAAGAGTTATGACAACACCCTCAGGCTTTATCAACAATTGCTCGAAGAACCAAAGAAATCGCCAAACATTCTATTGCTCCGTCACGACCTGGCGCGCTCCAGAGTAACGACCAGTATACACGTCCCCATTGCCGCCGCAAAACAAACCATCTCCTTCATTAAATACAGCCAGGTGAGGATAAACGCCGCTGATCTTTAAATATTTTGATTCTGAATTTGTGGAATCTGATCCATTATCACCCGACTGGGTAACCGCCTCGGTACATCCCAGTTGGACGACCGCTATTATAAGTAAAACAGATAATATCTTCATGCTCATTAATTAAAGTTTATTAATAGTTTGGATTTTGAGTGAGGTTCGGATTAACGCGTCGTTCCAATGCAGGTATAGGCCACAGGTATTGGCGGCTTTTATCAAAACTTCTTTGTGCAACTATTTTCACGTCGC
>JANMSG010000042.1:0-4012 GCA_031389065.1 Acidobacteriota bacterium
GGCGATGTCTATTTTGCCGCCCAGGCTCTTTGCTCTTCGCCGCATACTCGAAAGTCCATTACCCTGGCTGGCTTGGTCAACATCAAAGCCTTTGCCATTATCGCTCACTTTTAACATCAGCCACTGCCCTTCGATGCGCAACCCAATATCGGCGTGCTGGCAATCCGAGTGGCGCGCGATGTTATTGACACTCTCCTTGAAGATTAAAAAGATCTGCCGGCGAACATCTGCGCCAAGCTCTATGCCGCCCTTCTCGCCAGGAGCGTTGAAGCTGAATTCAATATGGCTCGCTGGCAAAAGCTCGCTGGCAAAACGCCGCATCCGTCGAGACAAATCGTAGAGGTGGTCGCGTTGCGGATTGATCGCCCAGACAATATCGCTCATCGAATCCACGGCTTCACGCGAGACGCGGGCAATCTGCGATAAAGGATTGGTGAAGTTTTCGTTTCCGTGACCAGCTTTCACGCGCAGCACTTCGCTGAGGATGGCGATTTGAGAAAGGCTTGAGCCGATGTCGTCGTGCAGGTCGGCGGCGATGCGGACTCTCATACGCTCAACCTCAAGCCGCTGCCTCAGGCGATAACGATACATTGCATTGACTGCAAGTCCTGTGCACAGAGCGACCAAAGCAAGGAACCACCAACGTTGCCAGATAGGAGCCAGGATAATGAATTCAAAAGAGGCGGGGGTTGGACTAAACACCCCTTCGGAATTAACAGCACGTACAGAGAAGTGATAAGAGCCGGGCGCAAGGTTCGCATAATTGACGGAGCGTTGCGTCGTAAGCGGTTGCCAATCGGCATCCGCGCCTAAAAGTTGGTATTGATACTGCAAGACCTCTCCGGCACCGAATTCGAGGCTGACAAAATCTATTTGAATATGGTTTTGATTGGCATCGAGTTCAAGTCCGCGCACCGTGGTTTCGCCCATCTCCGATACGCCATAATCACGATTTGGAATGTTTACCCGGTTGATGAAAATAGGTGGCGGCAATGGCGCTCTATCCGGTTCGGGGATAAGCCGCGAAAGCCCTGTGTCTGTGCCAAACCACAAGACGCCATGGCGATCACGAAAGCTGTGATTTACCTGAATATTGGCGAGTCCGTCTGCCGTTGTGAAATGTTTAATGCGACCGGTTGCCAGATCAAGCCGATCCAGCCCGCGAACCGTCCCAATGTAGAGACGTCCCCATTGATCTTCTGTTATGCACAACACATGGTGGCTTGAAAGCCCGTCGGCAATCGTGTAACGGGAGATTTGCAGGTTTTCTGCCGTAGGATTAGCAATACAAATCAACCCCTCCGCACTAGTCGCTATCCATAACCGGCCTTTACGATCAAGAAAGAAGCCCGTAAAAGTCTTCACAGGTATTCCTTCTTCTGAAGTAAAAACTCTGAATCGCCCATTGGCGAAACGAGCCAGTCCCAAATTCTCAAACCAGATCCAAAAGTTTCCCCCTCCATCTTCTGCGTACGCCCACGCAAAGTCTTCAGCCGAAGGCTGACCCGGTTTTTCTGTGTCGGAAGACAATGGCGGTGTCTGGCGGTCCCAGCGCCTCAAGCTCTTCTCCGCACGGCTTGAAAACCATATGTCGCCGTGGCTGTCTTCAAAGGCGGTAAGCAATCCATCAATAGGTGAGCGATAAAATAGTTTGGGTCGCAAACGGGCAAGTGCTTCTAAATCATTAACCTCCGGGAATGTCCATATTGCCTGTTGGGTTATCAACCACCATTTTTTCTCTCTATCCTGTAGTCCTATGCGCCATTCCGTAAGAGCAAGCTCTTTCGGAAGGTTCGGCTTGATGGCAATGAATCGTTGTCCCTCGAAGCGGTTGAGTACGCCTTGACGCGAAGACCTTGTGTGAACAAAGAGTTCGCCGGTTTTGGATTCGTTTATCGAAACCACCGTACGAGCGTCCAGACCATCGGCCTCCGTATAAGTCGTCAAGCCGCCTCTGAGGATCTGTATCGCTCCGTCTGCTGAACCGATCCAGAGATTGCCGGACATGTCTTCAGCCATACACCATACTCTGGGATCGGTTAAGCTTTCGTCTCCCAGATAGGTCTTGATTCTTTGATTGAATCTATTTTTCCGGGGCAGAAATTCGCTCACTCCGCAATCTGTGCTTACCCAGAACCTCCCATCAGATGAGGCAAATAGAGAGGTGAGCGAAATGCACTCCAGTCCATCTTTGCCTGCATAGTAACGCGCCACGATTGGACGATTCACATCCGGCTCAGAAACCATCTGGCAAAGCCCTCCCAATCTGTCGCCAACCCACAATTTCCCCTCTCGGTCTTCAATGATTCCCATAAGCTTATCACTAAAGAGTCCATGTTTTTTGCTAAAGTGTTCGGCGCGCCCATCACCAAAAAGCCTGTAAAGTCCGTTGTCTGTGGCAATCCATAGGGCTCCTTTCTTATCCTCTAAAAGGCTTCTTACGACATAACTTTTTGCTTCATGAACCGGTAGACCAATATTGACAAAACGGAAAGTTACCTGCTCATTCATTCGTTCAATCTGATACAGTCCCTGCCAGGTTCCACACCAGAGCCTACCGGATTTATCTTCATAAATCGTTTTGATAGCCGAAGCTCTGGGTCCTTCATACGGGCGATAGACAACAAACATCGCTTTCGCATTGGCATAGCTTTGCCTGGCATCTGTGTTCCTGAGTTGTGCGGGAGAGGCACCGCCCGCTGGATAAAATCTGCACAAGCCTTTGCCTGTCGCCACCCAATAATCGCCGTTGCGGGTCTCTACTAAATCATTGACCTCGTTGTCGGGCAGACCTTCATCCATTGTGTAATTGGTAAAGCCATAGCCATCGAAACGCGACAGTCCCTGTTCCGTGCAAAACCACAGGTAGCCGCGCGAATCGCGCACGATGCGGCTGATTTTATTGCTCACAAGCCCGTTTGAGGTTGTGTAGATTTTGATTGGAAGTTGTTCAGCGAAGATCAGGACAGGCAGAAAAAGAAGCAGGACTGCTGCACAAAAGAGTTGATTGACGACAGGCTTGACTCTTTTCATCAATATCTCCCGCTTCTATTCATGGAGATAAAAATCTGATGGATTTGAAGTGCAGCGTACGCATTAGCCGGGAGGCCAAGTCAAATCACGCCCGCCAAGCAGATGAACGTGCAGATAGGGAACGGTTTGTCCCGATGAGCCGCCTGTATTGATGACGACGCGATAGCCGTCTTCGGCGATGCCAACTTGATTGGCTACCTTGGCAGCGGCAAAGAGCAAATGCCCCAACAACGTTTCATCGGATTTGGAAGCGTCGTTGAGCGATTCAAGCTCGTCACTGCGCGGGATCAAAAGTAGATGCACAGGCGCTTGCGGATTGGTGTCTTTGAAAGCGATGACGAGTTCATCCTTATAAACAATATCGGCTTCTACATCTCCCGCTGCTATCTTATGAAATATGGTTTCTTGTTCGGACATCAGTTATTTTCCTCGCTGTGATTATTAACTAGGTACTGCGATACAGTCAAACAAAAGAGTGAATAGTGAACAGTGAATAGTGAATAGTGAACAGTGAATAGTGAATAGTGAACAGTGAACAGTGAACAGTGAAGGCACTCCCCGATTAGTGAATAGAGTCAGAAATAAGTTCCACCACTATTCACTATTCACTGTTCACTATTCACTGCTTACTGATCTCTGAATCGTTCGATCTGCGCGCCTACGGAACGAAGCTTCTCTTCGATTTTCTCGTAGCCCCTGTCAATGTGATAGACGCGGTCTATGATGGATTCGCCTTTGGCGGCCAACCCCGCCAGCACAAGCGATGCGGAAGCGCGCAAATCCGAGGCCTGGAGACGTGCGCCCATCAAACCTCCACAGCCTTCGACAATCGCCTGTCGCGCATTAATTTTTATCTTCGCGCCCATTCTCAGCAACTCCGAAGCGTGCATAAAGCGATTCTCGAATATGGTTTCCGTAATCACCGAGGTGCCTTCTGCAATGGTCATCAAAGTCATGTACTGCGCTTGCATATCGGTAG
>JANMSG010000097.1:0-2147 GCA_031389065.1 Acidobacteriota bacterium
GGCGACCGAATGGTCAGCATCGGGTCATCGCGCACCGAAAAAGTCGCTTGCGACAACCTACGCGAAGTCATTGATCGTTGCGCCGGAGAGAGCCTCCCGGCAACACTTTTTGTGTATGCAGTGCCGCCTTATTTTGTCACCAACATCGCGCCGCAATATGAAGCGCTCAGCCAGCGCATCAGTTCAAAAGTGAAGTTCTCGCGCAAAAATCCCTTCAGCGTGCAAATCAGCCTGGACCATCTGGACTACCCCGGTGAAGAGATGTTGAAGATGATTGGCGAGAAATTGTTGGTGATATTCGAGCTTGCCTACGATATGCAGTTCGACCACCAGTTGCAGGCAAAAAACATAACGCAACTGGCGGAAGCTTGCGGCTCTCTACTCTCCAGTAGCCACCGTCGCCACTTCGTCAAATCGCTGATGGACATACTGACGGAGCAGCGCGTCGAAGGCGAAAGGCTTTATGAATCGGATGGCGTTCAAGTCGTCGTGCGCCAAGTGACAGAGCAACTGGGACGCTCAGAAGGCGGGGAGTATTAAGCGCATGATTGGGGCAATCGTCTCTCATCCGCTTTTCGGGCGCGGCCAGGTGCTGGAACTGCGTAACGCAGCGCGCGAAGCGGTCGTGCGCTTCGACAACGGCATTCGCGCGGTTGTGCAAAGCAATATCCTCACCATCCTGCATCAAGCTGCGGAATCTGCCAGCGCAGTTTCGCAAACAGCACTCGCGCCACAACCTCCAAGACCTGTAGCGCAACCTCGCGAAGAAGCCGTCTTTTCGCCTGAACAAGTGCAACGCATGGAAGCGCGTCGCGCCATTGAAGCTTTGCGCTTCGGCGTTGTGCCGCACCAGCGAATCCGCGAATTGAGTTTCGGACTCGACAAAGAACGCGAGAGTTTGCAGAAGGCATTCGATACAGTCAAACAGACCGGCGGCGATGTGCGCGTCGCGCTTGGCGAATACGGCACCGGCAAGAGCCACTTTTTTGAGCTTGCCGCGCAAGAGGCGCTGGCGCGTAACTTCCTGGTGATGACTGCCAGCCTGGACATCCGCGAAGTGCCGCCCAATCGCCCACAACGAATTTATAACGCGCTGATTCGTTCGTTGCGTTACCCTGATTTGCCCGACACAGGCACGCTTGTCCCTCTGATGGAGCGCCTGCTCAATCACCCTACGGCGTATGCGGCGTTGGGCGAGAAGTTACGCGGCACTACCTTTGCAACCGTGCTACATAATTATTCGCTGCTGCGCGGGGCGGACAGTGAGGCGCTTGCGCCTTTGCTCGATTGGATTTCCGGCGAGAAACTTTACGTCAAATCGGTGCGCGATGCTCTGGTTGTCAAGAACAAAGATTTTCCTGTGCGGGCGCTTTCGATGATGACGACCTCTGCCGACCAGTACTGTTATCTGTTGAATGGCTGGGGGTGGCTGGCGTCACAGGTTGGTTACGCGGGCATAGCCGTATTGCTTGATGAATCGGAGCATTACAGTCTGCTCAATCAGGGAGGCAAGGAACGCGCCGACAATTTTTTCAAAGCGTTGATCTACGCGGCTATGGCGTCGCGCAAAGATAGCCGCTTGACGGAAGCCAGCCTGCAACATCAAAAGCGCGAACATCCTTTTTTATTCGCCGAGCGCAGCCAATTGCTATTGATGTTTGCCGTCACCCCCTCAGCCAATACTTTCGATTTTCGGCGCTGGTTGCACGAAGATCAAATCATTGCGCTGACCGGCTACTTGTCTGAGCAGGCGCTGGATAAATTGATGGCGCAGCTTTACACGCTGCACAAACAGGCATACTCGTATGAGCGCGAGGATGCGTATTTGACGTTGTCGAAGGGCGTGCGCGAAGGCTTGGAGCAAAGACTTTTGAACTTGCGCCAGACGATCAGACTGGCTACAGAAGTTTATGATTTGTGCTACGCGCATTCGGATTACAGCGCCGCGCAAGCGGTTGAAGAGTTGCGCCGCTCGCTGTTCGGGCAGAATAAATTTTGAGGCGAACGGCACAAGGGGAGCCGCTTCCCAACGAAGCCTTAACTCGTGAATCGTTCTATTGCGAAAGAATCAACCGCCAAGACGTTCTTGCGAAACCATGACAACGGATTCTTCACTTCTTCATGAACTGAAAGACAAATTGCCGCAC
>JANMSG010000119.1:0-1565 GCA_031389065.1 Acidobacteriota bacterium
GGACGCCTTCGGCCGTCTCAAAACGTCCCATCATCCGGTGAGGCATTGAAGGGTCAACCGCGATGGGTACGTCTTTCCATTCATCGAGTACCCGCAGGTGAAGGACCGCCGGACTATCGGTGTGGCCCGGTACTTCGATGATCCCAATTTGTCCGCGCGGCGTCGGAATCGCGCCCAGGTGTTCGGGATGGGCACGCTGCATGGCGGGAGCGTTTGGTCCCGTGTAGCCGGCGATGAACCACTCTATGAACTCGGTGCTCGTTCCCTCGTCCACGTGCGCGAAGGCGACCGATTCCACATAGTGATCTCCGGAGCGTAGCTGCCAGTCCCGTTCTTCCTTTGAATGGGATGCAATTTCTGCCTTGAACAGATCGGCCATACCTTGGGGGCCAAGTTTGCTCATCAGGAGGGCCATCATCCGCCGGGCTCGACCAAGCTCTAGTTTAAGAAGATCCTCCTTGGGCACACGCGCGCCGTTCAGCAGAAAATGTACCTCGGTCATGATCCCTCCCTCGCAAAGCCGCATGGGAGCGCGGCCTGCTATCGATTCAGATGGGCTGCTACTCGTGGAAGTCTTCTTGGCCCCTTACTAGCAAAAATGACTCAAAAGTCAATTTTAGTCAATGACAATTTTTGCGCAGCTTGTTATTGCAGGAGGGATGAGCAGTGCCCGGAAGAAAACCCGTCGACGCGGACCCAGCGAGGGAAAGACCAAAGAGACGCGCCGCGCTATTATTGCCGCTGCGACCGAGGTCTTCCTCGATCAAGGATTTGCTCGTGCAAGAATGACGGACATAGCAGCGGCGGCAGGAGTCGCGAAAGGGCTGCTTTATTCATACTTTGACGACAAAGCCGCGTTGTTCAAGGGCGTCATCAGCGAGCTAGCCCAACACCCCGTCAGAGTCCTAGATTCGGACCCCAGGCGTACGGATGAGACCGTAAGGGAGTTTCTGCTTCGCAGTATCGTTCCTATGCTTGAGGAATTTAGCTCTTCTCAGCGCGCGAAGTTGCTGCGGCTTGTACTGGCAGAAACCTCACAGTTTCCAGTTGTTGGAGAAATCTATCTCCGCAACGCGTTGGAACCCCTCCGGGCGTCGATGGGCGAACTGGCGAGGCAGGCTCTGGCTGCAGGGGAATTACGTAGCGATGCGCTGGTTCGAATGCCGGAGATCCTGACGCTCCCGGCGTTGAACGCGGTCATCGCCGATCTACTTCTTCCAAATGGCCGGCCGCCAGACAGCGCAGTTATGTTTCTCGCAATGGTCGACGCATTCTTTGTCGAACCTATAACCAGCAACATTAGCCGAGCCAAATCGGACGAGACCAGATGACGGTCATCGCTCAAAAGCATCCATGACATCAACAGCTTGCTTACTGTGCATGGGGT
Organism: Acidobacteriota bacterium; assembly: GCA_031389065.1. Taxonomy (GTDB): domain Bacteria; phylum Acidobacteriota; class Blastocatellia; order UBA7656; family UBA7656; genus JACQDB01. Next base: position 1,388 of record JANMSG010000119.1, read on the forward strand.
TGTTCTCGACATTTTTAACTTGAGGCGGCACCGCGCTCCAAATCGGGATAGGGGGCAGCCTTGCGGCTGCTCCCCTCCCACACCACCGTACGTACGGGTCCGTATACGGCGGTTCGATGGATTAAGCGGGTCTCGGAGCCGCGACGGAAGCCAGGCCGAGTGAACTGAGCAAGCGATT